>NZ_JBHYIQ010000029.1:27570-47832 GCF_042739895.1 Amycolatopsis sp. NPDC059021 | reverse complement strand
GCCGCGGCCCCCGTGCCCGCCGCCCCCCCCCGCCACACCCGCCCCCGCGCCCCCGCCCCCCCCCTCCACCCGCCCGCCCAGGTTCACCCCGCCCGCCCCCCCGGGCTCACTCATCTTTTCTTCGATCGGCCTCATACCGGCGAGCTGATCGAGAAGATCGCCGCGGCCGGTATCTTCGTGATTCCTACGCTGACGGTGATCGCCTCGCTCACCGGCGAGCCCGCAGGCGCCGGGCTTGCCAAGGATCCGCGGGTCCGCTCCAAGCTGTCACCGGTTTGGCTCGACAATCTGTCCGGCGTGATGGCAACGAGTCCGCCCGAAAACTTCGGCTACGCGCTCGAGGCGCTCGCAGCCCTGCGGCGAGCAGGCGTCGACGTTCTCGCGGGCACGGATGCGGCGCATCTCGGCGCGCCGGGAATGGCCCATGGCGCCAGCCTGCACGGCGAACTGCGGTTCCTGGTGTCGGGCGGGTTCACGCCACTGGAGGCGCTACGGGCAGCGACCTCGGTTCCGGCTCGCCGGTTCGGCCTTGACGACCGTGGCCGGATCGCGCCAGGGCTCCGAGCCGACCTCACGCTGGTCACCGGCGATCCGACCGTCACCATTGACGACACGCTGTCTGTCCAACGCGTATGGCGCGGAGGGATGCCCGCGCCCGCCGCGAGCTGAAGGCCGGTCTCGTCAGCGGTGTGGTTCGCGCCGGAAGGCCCACGTCGTCGGACCGCCGTCCGGCAGCTCCACTTCGGCGGTCACCTCGAAGCCGAGCTTGCGGTAGAACGCGACGTTCGCGGGCTCGGAGGTCTCCAGGAACGCCGCCACACCAGCGGATTCCGCGGCGGCGAGGCCGGGTTCGACGATCGCGCGTCCCAGTCCCTTGCCCTGATGTGCCGGGTGGACACCGACGGTGGCGAGGAACCATACCGGCTCGGCTGGCCGGTACGGGGCCAGTGCTTTCTCGGCGGACGCCGCAGCGAAGGCCCGGTCACCCGCCAGTTCCGGCATCAGCTCCGCCAGTTCGGCGAATGCCGCACCGGCGCCGGTCGACTCCGGTGTGGTCCAGACCGCGGCGGCGATCACCCCGTCCTGCCCGTCCGCCACCCACACCCTGCCGTGCGGAAGGCCGATGCGTTCGACGAACAACCGCTGCAAATCCCGCAAGCGACGGCCATGGTCCTCGGCCGCGATCGTGTGCCTGGTCCACGCGTAGTCCGCGAACGCCGCGGCCAGCACGTCCGCGGCGCCGTCGATATCGCCGGGTTCACCCGGCCGGATTCGAGTGTCGATCATCGGACGCGATGCTACCGATCCACACCGGACGCCGCTCAGCCGAAGGCGGCGAGGACCGCGTCGCTGACTTCCGTCTGGTGCCGCGAACCTTCCCGGACGCTCGGCAGCCGGTTCGTCAGATAGGCGAGCACGAGCTGACGCTCCGGGTCGGCCCAGGCGAGGCAGCAATGGGAACCATTGTGGCCGAACGTGTTCCACCCGCTGTGGCGCCCCATCGGACGGGGACGTGCGGGGTCGGGGCCGCCGAGCTGAAAGGCTTGAGACCACCGGATGGGCAGGCGCAGCACCCGGTCGACCTCGCCGTCGCTGGACGGTTGCCGAGCCTCCGCAACGGTGGCCGCAGCGAAAACGCGGACGCCGTCGAGTTCACCGCCGGAGAGCAGCAGCTGGTAGAAGCGAGCCAGATCACGGGCGGTACTGGACACCGTCGCGGCGGGAATGACGGCCTCGCGGACGGACCGGCGATTGAACACCAGGCCGCGCAGTCTCCCGTCGAAGCCATGCGAGGCCACCGGAATGTGCTGTGCCCACAAGGAAGGCGGCGTGCCGAGGTGGGTGTCGGACAGCCCGAGCGGCTCCAGCAGTTCCGAGCGCATCACCTCGCGTACTTCGGTACCGGTGACACGCCGGATCAGCTCGCCGAGCAGGAACCCGTAGCTCAGCACGTGATAAGCGGGCGCCTCCCCCGGTCGCCACGTCGGGCGCGCACGCTCGAGAGCCTGGACCGAGCGTCGCCAGTTCGTCGCGACGAGCGCGTCCCCGTAGAGGCTGCGGGCGTACGGCACGCCCGACCGGTGTTGCAGCACCTGCCGGATCGTGATGGCGTCCTTGCCGCGCTGCCCGAATTCGGGCCAGTACCGCGCAATCGGATCGTCGAGTGCGAGCCGTCCCCGCTCGGCGAGCAGGTGGACGAGCATGGCGACCAGCGGCTTGCCGGCGGAGAAGAGCAGGAAAGACGTGTCCGCGGCGCAGCCGAAGGCGTGGTCGAGGACAACATTTCCCTTGTGCAGCACGCAAATCTGGGCGACCGAACCGCGTGCGCCGATGAGATCGAGAACCTCGCGGGCCGAAGCGCCCACCCGCTCGGACGAGCGTTCCGCGCCGCTCACCGGGTCAGGCGTCGGCCGGGGTACAGACGACGCACTCGCCGTCGCCGATGGTCTCCTGGAGCACCGCGCGGTGCGTAGGCTTGGCCTCGCGGTAGCGCCGCCGCCCCGCCTCGGTGAGGGTCACGAAGATCCCCCGCCGGTCCATCTCGCACAGGGCGCGCTCGACGAGGCCTTCACGCTCCAGCCGGGCCACGAGCCGGGACGTCGCGCTCTGGCTGAGGTGCACGGCCTCGGTCAGATCCGCGGAGCGGCACTTGTGGTCGCAGGTGGCGAGGCGCTCGAGCGCTTCGAACTCGCTGACCCCGATGCCATGACGATCCTGCAGCGCGACCTCGAGGGCATTGCACACGGCGGCGTGGCGGGCCAGCAGCCCGTGCCACTGCTGCACCAAGCCTCGTTCAGCGACATCGCTCACGTCGCGAAGATAGCATGCAGGTGAATGTGATGCAAACACATTAAATGTGTTGTCATTAGATGCGCGTGCATGTAGTGTCCCGATCATGAGTTCTTCCGCGCACTTGTCCACCTCTTCAACGCGGTGGGACGCACGTCTCTGGGGTGTCCTGCTCACTGTCTCCACGGTCGTCGGTCTCGACGCGCTCGACGTCTCCATGGTCGGCGTCGCACTGCCCTCGATCCGGGCCGACCTCGGCCTTTCCACCAGCGCTCTGCAATGGGTCGTCAGCGGTTACGTGCTCGGCTACGGCGGGCTGCTGCTCCTCGGCGGGCGCACCGCCGACCTGCTCGGCAGGCGCAAGGTCTTCCTGGTGGCCGTCGCGGTCTTCGCGCTCGCCTCGCTGCTCGGCGGCGTGGTCGACAACGGCGCGCTGCTGATCGCGAGCCGCTTCATCAAGGGGCTGGCCGCGGCCTTCACCGCGCCGGCCGCGCTGTCCATCATCACCACGACGTTCAAGGAAGGCCCCGCGCGCAACCGGGCGATCAGCATCTTCGCGGTGTTCGGTGCCAGCGGTTACTCGGCCGGTCTCGTCTTCTCCGGGCTGCTGACCGAGGTCGGCTGGCGCTGGACGTTCCTGCTCCCGGTGCCGATCGCGCTCATCGCGCTCGTCTCCGCGATCAAGCTGATCCCGAGCTACGAGCGGGACTCCTCGGGTGCGGGCTACGACTTCCCCGGTGCCATCACCGGCGCCCTGGGCTCCCTGCTGCTGGTCTTCTCGGTGGTCGAGGCTCCCGAGGTCGGCTGGGCCGCACCGCGTACGTTGATCTCCTTCGCCGTCGCGGCCGCGCTGCTCGTCACGTTCGTCCTCATCGAGAAGCGCAGCAAGCACCCGCTGCTGCGGCTGGGCATCTTCCGCTCCGGCCCGCTGGCCAGGGCGAACATCGGCGCCGCGCTGTTCTTCGGTGCCTACATCGGGTTCCAGTTCGTCGTGATGCTCTACCTGCAGTCGGTGATGGGCTGGTCGGCGCTGCAGACCGCGCTCGGCTTCCTGCCCGCGGCGCTGATCGTGGCCTTCGGCTCGCCGAGGATCGAGCCGCTGATCGACCGGGTCGGCACGCCGATCACGATCTTCGCCGGTGTCGTCGCCCACGTCATCGCGTACGTGCTGTTCCTCCGCGTCGACGAGCACTCCGGCTACGCGGGTTCGGTGCTGCCGAGCATGATCCTGCTGGGCATCGGCTTCACGCTGGCGTTCTCGTCGCTGAACATCCAGGCGACGGCCGGGATCTCCGACGACGAACAGGGGCTCGCCGGCGGTCTGCTGAACACCTCGCTGCAGGTCGGCGGCGCGATCGGGCTCGCGGTGGTCACCGCGGTCCTCACCGCCAACGGCGGCGCCGACGCCTCGGCCTCGGCCCTGCTCACCGGCCTGACCCCGGCGCTCAGCGTCGTCACCGGCATCGCGGTGCTCGGCCTGCTGGTCGCGGTGTCCGGTGTCATCCGGCGCCGGCGTAGCGAGGCCCCAGCGGCAGAGCCGGAGTTCGCGCTCGCGGCCGACTGATCTCTTCACCCCAGGTGGCCTGTCGCTCTCGGAGCGGCAGGGCCCGATTGTGGGGTGGTGGGGCGAAAGCCCTTGGCGTTCTCCGGGGCTGGCGGGAAATATCGGGCCTTCCGGACTTGGGGAGGGACGGATGCCTGCACCACCTGATCAGCCGCGCGACAAGAAAGGTCGCTGGACCAAGAAAGGCACCGCGATAACAGCGGCGGCCACGGTCGGCATCGTCGTCGCGGGCGCCGCGAGCGGCATCACCGGAGGCGGCGCCTCGACGTCGGCCATCCGCGGAGCCAGATCCGGGGCCGAGGGGAAGTCATCCGGCAAGGAAGCCGCGCGCAAAGGACAGCGGGACGCCGCGTGGCAGCGCATGGGGCTCAAGATCGTCAAAAAGGCGGCAGAAACGGAGCTGCGCTGTGCGACCCGGTCGTTCGGCCAGGCACAGCAGTTCTTCCTGCGCACGCCGTGCCGCAAGCTGGACCGGATGCTTCTCGCCCTCGGTGACGGTCAGGGCGCCAGCATCGCGGTCTCGATCGCCTGGGTGCGGATGGCGTCCACAAAGGACGCGAGCAGGTTCAAGAGCCTCGTCGACACCCAGGGCACGGGCAACATCACGCCGCTCGGCGGCGCGGCGCTCGGGCTCGCCGAAATCCACTTCACCGGCCGGTACTACGACTCGCACCAGAAGGGCGCGCTCGTCGTCAACGCGGAGGCCACGCCGATCGGCGGGCACCCCGGGGAGCAGCTGCTCCACGACATCGCCGACGTCGCCGACGAATTCCCGCCGCCGTGACGCCGTGGCCTACTTCGCCGCCGGTTCGAGCAGGACGAGCGGGATCTCGCGATCGGTCTTCGTCTGGTAGTTCGCGTAGTTCCGGTAGTCGGCGGTGATCTTCGGCCACAGCCGCTGCCGCTCCTCCGGTGTCGCCACCCTGGCGCGCATCGGCCGCCGCGATTCACCCTGCAGGGCGACCTCCACTTCGGGATTGTCGCGGAGGTTGAGGAACCACGCGGGATGGTGGTCGTCCCCGCCGCGCGAGGCCACGACCACGATTGCGTCGCCGTCGCGCAGCGGGGACGTGAGCATCACGGACCGGGGCTGGCCGGACTTACGGCCGATGGTGGTCAGCTCCAGCACCGGCATGTTCGCGACACGCCAGCCGGCGCGCCCGCCCGAGATCTTCAACAGGCCGCGGTGGACGGCGTTCATGGTCTTCAGTGCGAAATCACTGGGCATGCCCGCAACCTAGCCCCGCGACCGCACCACGTCGAGTGCGCCCACCGAGTCAGACGACGTCAGAGGACACGGGTCGCGATGCCGGGGTACGACACCACCAGTCCTGAGTCGTCGTAGCTCAGCTCGCACACGAAGGCGAACGCGGGCGCGGTGTACGCGTACCGCTGTTCACTGTCTGTGGTGCGCGTGTATTCCTGCTCCAGCTCGGCGAAAATCGGCTCAGCCTTGGCGCTCGTAGGGCAGCTTCTCCCCCGCCTCGACCGCGAACGGCAGCCGGTTCCCTTCCGGCGGCAGCGGGCACGTCGCGAAGTCGGTGAACGCGCAGGGCAGGTTGCGGGCGCGAGTGAAATCGAGGACGACGGAGCCGTCCTCCGCGGGGGTGTCCACGGCCAGTGACCGGTTCGCCCCGTAGGTGGTGACGCCGCTCGTGGCGTCGGTGAACAGGATGCTCAGCCCGCCGTCATGGCCGTTGAACGCGGTCAGCGTGTATTCGGTGCCGTCATGGGTGAACCGCACCAGGCCGGGTGCCGTGTAGACGTGGCTGAGGCCCTCGACCACGGCTCCCACGGTGGTCGGACGCGGCTCGTCGAACGGTTCGAAGCGGCCCGTGAGCACCCAGGACGGGTCGGGCTCGTAGGCGGGAACGCCCCGGAAGTCCCGCAGCACCGGCGCCTTCGGGTCGTGGACGCGGATCAGGTAGCCGGTGCGGCGGGCGATCTCGACCTCGACGTCGCCCGTGCGCACCCGCGTGCCGGCGCCGCTGTTCACCAGCTCGAACCGCCGCACGCCTGTCACCGGCTCGTCCTCGTGGGAGAACTCGGCACCCTGCGGGTCGAGATACGCGGCGTCCTTGTCCTGCCACCATCGGCCGGGCAGTCCCGGGTACTCCCGGGGGTTGTCCTCGAGCCAGTCCAGGGAGACCAGCGCCAGCCAGCCGTAGGGATCCGCGAGGTCCCGCTCCCGCTGCTCCCGCCAGTCCCGCCACCGCTGGACGAATTCCCCGGATCGCACACTCGCGCTCATCGCCTGCCCCTTTCAGGTCCGCGTGGACCACCATGCAAACACCCCGCCGCACCCGGTATTCCGCGTCCCACGATGCGGTCACGTCACCTCCGCATTCCGATCCGGCCTGGCCCACGGCGTGCACGTAACGCTCGCCGAGCCGGGCGCGACTGCTGGGGACGCACGGGGAAACAGTGCAGGGGAGGTCACGAATGTGGTCGTTGTTCAGGAGGAACACGCTTCCCGGGGCGCCGGTGAATCCGCCGTTCGCGCCGCCGCCGGTCGGCCGGATCAGCGCGGAGCCCGCGCCGATGAGCGCCGGTTCCTCTTTCGCCGCAAGGCTTGTCGCGTTGCCGGAAAACGGCAGGATCCGAGTAGTCGGTGAATCCCGCTATCAGGAGGCGTTGCGGCTCGCCGCGCACGGCCGGGCCGCCGGGAACGAACTCGACGACCACATCCCGGCCACCGCGGTCCTCGTCCCCGAGCCGGGCAACAAGGCGGACGCCAACGCGGTGCGCGTCGACGTCGTGTGCGGGCAACGGAAACTGACCGTCGGCTATCTGCCCCGCGAGCTGGCCGCGGAGTATCAGCCGGAACTGCTCGAACTGCGCCGGCGGGGCGCTTTCGGCACCTGCGCGGCACGGATCGCGGGCGGTGGCACGAAGTTCTACGGAATCTATCTGCATCTCGCGCGGCCTTGGGAACTGCGGGCCGCCGGTCCCGGCGATCCGGTCGTCGCCGAATCGCACGACCGCACGGTGCTGCTGCGCAACGACTGGTTCTGCACGGTCACGAAAGAGCAGGACCACCAGGACGTCCTGCTGAAGTTCGCGCCGCGGCGCGGCCAGGAGTTCCGGACGGTCACCGCGCAACTCGGGTTCTGCACGATCAGGACCGGCAAGTACCGGGGCGAGCCGGCGATCGAGGTGCGTCTCGACGGCCAGCGCGTCGGGCAGCTCACCTACGCGATGTCCATGCGCTACCACGACCGTGTGAAGGCTCTGCTCGACCGCGGGCTGGAGGTCACCTGCGAGGCGGTCACCAGGAATACGGACAAGGGTGTCGAGGTCGAACTCATGATGCCCGCCGGTCCGAGACGCGACGCTCAGCGCGGCCTTTCGCGCTGAGCGAGTTCACGCACCCCTGGCATCGAGCAGGTCGAGATAGCCGTTGCTCGCTTCCCACAGCGCGTCGGAAATCCCGGTGAGCTTGCCGGGCTTCCACCGGCGGTCGTCGTACTCGCGAGTGCGCTCGCGCAGCGCACGCAGACTCACCGCGAGTTCGTCGTCGAGCCGAGTACGCAGTTCCTCCGGCGACGGCGCGGGAAGGCGGACGTCGTGGCCACGGCCCGCGCGCAACGCGGCGAGCGTGTCCTCGGCGATCCCCGTTTTCGCGTCCCACACCAACGCGGGCCGGTCGATGAAGTGGTTCCAGACCGGGGCGCGCGCCGATCGCCACAACGGGCTGACCGGGATCTTCGCGACCCTGGTCAGCTGCTCCCAGTGATCGGCGCCCCGCGGTCTGGCCAGCCAGGGAACGTCGTCGACCGGCAGGTCGACGACCAGCACCACGGTGACGTGGTCGAGTTCGCGCGGCGCCTCGAGGACGCCCCCGAGCGCCCACAGCTGGGTGACCGACAGCGAGTACCGCGCCATCGGCGAATCGACGAGTTCCGCGCACGTACGCGCCACAGCGTCGAGGTGGTGGATTCCGCGCTCCCACTTCACCCGGGCATTCTGACCCATCCCTCCGTTGAGTAAGGTCGCCGGGTGACGGAGAGTGAGACCGTCGTCGAGATCTACACCGACGGCGCGTGCAGCGGCAATCCCGGACCGGGCGGCTGGGGCGCCGTGCTGCGCTACGGCAAGCACGAGAAGGATCTCTACGGCGCCGAAGCCGGCACCACGACGAACAACCGGATGGAGCTCATGGCGCCCATCCGCGCGCTGGAAAGCCTCAAGCGGCCTTCGGTGGTCCGGGTCTTCACCGACAGCACGTACGTCCGCAACGGCGTCACGCAGTGGATGTCCCGCTGGAAGGGCAATGGCTGGCTCACCCAGGCGCGGCAACCGGTGAAGAACGCCGACCTCTGGCAGCGGCTCGACGCGGCCGCCGCGCCGCACGAGGTGGAATGGCGCTGGGTCAAGGGACACGCCGGGCTGCCCGAGAACGAACGCGCCGACCGGCTCGCCGTCCGCGGAGCGCAGGAAGCGGCCGGAATCGTCGCGGCCGGCGGCTAGCTGTCCGTCTGCGCCTCTCCCGCGATCGTGCGCCGGAACGCACGGGAAGATCCACGGGGCGTTGCGAAACGATCACAGCACTGAGCCGTTCGGGCGATTTGTACCGAACGGACGTTTGACTGCTCCGCCTCGAAAGGAATCATCAACCCTACGAGGTCAGTCGAGGACGGAGAGTGACATGGCGGATCCTGAATTCTTCCTCGGCCCGGACGGGAAACTCCACCCCATCACCCCCAAGAAGACCGGCGGGGCGGCGGCCATGGCCGCCATGGCACTGGGCGCCGCGATGGCCGCGAGCAGCACGGCCGGGGGTGGCACGGCGGCACAACCGGACGCGGGCGGCGGCGCCGGGGGCGGCGGCAGGACGTCGTCCGAGGCGGCCGCGCACGCCGGGAACCACGAGGAAGCCTTGCGCTTTCTGGGACTCACGACCGTCACGAAGGTCGGCAGCGGCCGCGAACCCACCTGCGTGCCCCGCACCTCCGGCCAGATCCGGCAGTTCCTGCTCCGCCATCCCTGCGTCTCGATGTCACGGATGCTGCTCACCACCGGGGACGGCGCGGGCGCCACGATCGTGGTCACCGTCGCCTGGATAGAACTGCCCCAACCCGCCCAGGCAGCCGAACTCGAGACCCTCTCCGGCGATGTCGAGCCGCTGCCCGGCGGCGTGCACACCGGTGCGCACCGACAGTCGCGAGTGGACGGTGCGGTCGTCGTCATCGCCGGCGCCACCGCGACGAGCGGGCAGCCGCCCGCGCGGACGCTCGACGAAGTGGCGGCCACCGCCGCCCAGTTCCCGCCGCCGTGAACCGCGTCGCCGGGCACCTGACACAATCCCGGCGTGCCCGAAACTCCGTGCCCCTGCGGCCTCGGTGAGCCGTACGACGCCTGCTGCGGCCGCTACCACCGGGGCGAGCAGACCGCCCCGACCGCCGAACTGCTGATGCGCTCGCGGTACAGCGCGTTCGCCGTCGGGGACGCCGGCTACCTGCTGCGGACCTGGCATCCCTCGGCCCGGCCCGCGAACCTGGACCTCGATCCCGCTCAGCGGTGGATCCGGCTGGAGATCCTCGGGCACACCGGCGGCGGCCTCCTGCAGGCCGAAGGCACGGTCGAGTTCCGCGCGCACTACCGGCACGACGGGCAGCGCGGTGTCCTGCACGAGAACAGCCGGTTCGTCCGCGAGGGCGGGCAGTGGCTGTACCTCGACTCGCTCGCCTGAAGCAGCATTCGGACGAAACGTGACAACTGGGGCTGTTCCCCGGGTGCCCCGGGCGGCTACCATCACCCTCGATTGTTAGGGCTCTTTACTAACGATCGGTGTCCGACCCGTCCTTCCCGATCACCCGCCGCCGTGTGCCCAATGAGGAGGCGCGCTCGTGAGCCATCGGCATGCAAGACTCCGGATCCCGCTACGGCTGCTGGCCGTGACGACACTCGCCGTCGCGGTGGGCGGTGCGACCGTCCCGGCGGCGACCGGCCAGGAACCCGCGCGCACCGCGGTGTCCGTCGGCGCGGCGGCCGGGACCGCGACGCCGCTCCCCGGTTATCTCATCCAGACCTCCGCGCAGGTCGGTGACGACGCGGCGGTCTCGAAGCCCGGCTTCCCGACCGCGGGCTGGTACCCGGTCGACTCCCGCAGCACGGTCTTCGCGGGCTTGCTGCGCAACGGCAAGTACCCCGATCCGTTCTACTCGACGAACATGAAGAACGTGCCGAAGTCCGACTTCGCCGTTCCGTGGTGGTACCGCACCGATCTCACGCTCGACGACACGTCCTCGCGCACCTACCTGGACTTCAGCGGCGTACTGTCCAAAGCGGACGTCTGGGTCAACGGCACGAAGGTCGCGACGAAGGACCAGGTCAACGGCGCCTACACGCGGCACGACCTGGACATCACCGCCCAGGTGCACACCGGCGTCAACAGCGTCGCGTTCAAGGTCTACCCCAACGATCCGAACAAGGATCTCTCGATGGGCTGGATCGACTGGGCGCAGACCCCGCCGGACCAGAACATGGGGATCGTGCGCGACGTCCTGGTCCGCCGCGGCGGGCCGGTCGCGCTGCGCGGCGGGCACGTCGTCACGAATCTCGCGCTCCCCGGCCTGAAGCACGCCGACCTCACCGTGAAGGCCGACGTCCGCAACGACTCGGCGAGCGCGGTGCAGGCCACCGTCTCCGGGACGGTCGCCGGGCGTCCGATCAGCCAGACGGTTTCCTTGGCGGCCAAGGAGAAGAAGACCGTCACCTTCCCGGTGATCGGGATCGACGACCCGGACGTGTGGTGGCCCGCCGGGATGGGCGGCCAGCCGCTCCACGACCTGGACCTGACCGCGAGCGTCGCCGGGTCCACTTCGGACACCGCGCACTCGCGGTTCGGAATCCGCGACGTCAAGGCGCCGCTGAATTCCAGTGGCGGGCGCCAGTACTCGGTCAACGGGCGTCCGCTGCTCATCCGCGGCGGCGGCTGGTCGCCGGACCTGTTCCTGCGCTGGGACGTGCGGCACGTGGCCGACAAGCTCAAATACGTCAAGGATCTCGGGCTCAACACCGTGCGGCTGGAGGGGCACATCGAGCCGGACGAGTTCTTCGACCTCGCCGACGCCATGGGCATCATGACCATGCCGGGCTGGGAATGCTGCGACAAATGGGAAGGCCAGGTCAACGGCAGCGAGCCCGGTGACAAGTGGACGGCGGCGGACTACCCGGTCGCCAAGGCGTCGATGACCGGGGAGGCCGAGCGGCTGCGGAACCACCCGAGCGTCGTCTCCTTCCACATCGGCAGCGACTTCGCGCCGGACGCCACGATCGAGAAGAACTACCTCGACGCGCTCAAGGCGGCGGACTGGCAGCTGCCGGTGGTCCCGTCGGCGAAGACGAATTCGTCGCCGCAGCTGGGCAAGTCCGGGATGAAGATGAACGGGCCGTACGACTGGATCCCGCCGAACTACTGGTACGACAAGGCGCATTCGGACGCGGGAGGCGCGTGGAGCTTCAACTCCGAGACAAGCGCGGGCCCGGACATCCCGACGATGGACACGCTCAAGCGGATGATGACCGCCGGGGAACTGGACACACTGTGGAAGAACCCGTCCGCGGCGCAGTACCACCGTTCCTCCTCGTCGACGTTCGCGAACCTGAAACTGTTCGGTGACGCGCTTTCCGGCCGGTACGGCGCTCCGGCGAACCTCGGCGACTACGTCCGCAAGGCCCAGCTGGCGCAGTACGAGAACGTACGGGCGGAGTTCGAGTCGCACGCGCGGAACTACTCCGACAGCTCGAACCCGTCGACCGGGCTGATCTACTGGATGCTCAACAGCCCGTGGACTTCGTTGCACTGGCAGCTCTTCGACGCCTATCTCGACCAGAACGGCGCGTACTACGGCGCGAAGAAGGCCAACGAGCCGCTGCACATCCAGTACTCGTACGACTCGAAGTCGGTCGTCGTGGTGAACTCGACGCCCGCCGCGGCGAACGGCCTCACCGCCAAGGTCCAGCTGTTCAACCTCGACGGCACGGAGAAGTTCGCCCAGACCAAGACCGGGCTCTCCGTCGGCGGGGACGGCGCCAAGGCCACCGCGCTGACAATCCCCTCGGTGAGCGGACTGTCCACAACGTACTTGGCGAAGCTGGTGCTCACCGACGGCTCGGGCAAGGAGGTCAGCCGCAACGTGTACTGGCTGTCCACCAAGGCCGACACGCTGGACTGGTCGAAGACCGACTGGTACTACACGCCGACGACGAGCTACGCCGACCTTTCCGGCCTGAACAAGCTCGGCCAGGCCACGGTGAGCACGACAGCGAAGTCGGCCGACAACCCCGACGGCACCACGACCACGACGGTGACGCTGAAGAACACCACGGGCGGCAAGCTCCCGGCGTTCTATGTGGACAGTCACATCGTGAACGCCGGCGGAAAGCCGGTGCTGCCGATCCAGTGGAACGACAACGCGGTCAGCCTGTGGCCGGGTGAATCGACGACGCTGACGGCGACCTACCGGACGGCCGACCTCGGCGGCTCGGCGCCGTCGGTCCGCGTCTCCGGCTGGAACACCGGCACGCAAACCGTCCCCGCGCGGTAGGCCGTCGAAGATCCGTGAAGGCCTCCTTCACAGCGCTCAGCGCTGGCAAGGGGGCCTTCACGGAACGTCAGAGCGAGTCCCAGAGCAGGCGTTGCTCGCGATCGGGGTCGGGCACCGGGGCGCTGACGTCGTCGAAGAGCATCGTGACGCGGTCCGCGGGCGTGTAGCGCGCCCACCCGGGATCGCCGGTGGTGACGAACCGGACCCAGGCCTCGAACATCGTCGTCGCGATCGCCTGCAGCCGTTCGCGGGACGGTTTGGCCGTGGCGAAGAGAAAACGCCAGTTCACATTGCCGATGTCGTCGAACACCAGCGGCAGGTCGAGCCCGTGCGGAGCGCCGAAACCCTTGCCGCGCGGGGCGATCCGCCAGTCGAGCCGGTACATCCACGCCGCTCCCCCTGCGCCGTGCTGTGCCTCGGCGAGCCGGATCGCGGGCAGCCACCAGTCACCCGCGGTGAGCGCGCGGTTGCGAACCTGGTCCTCGGACCAGTCCGGCAGCACCTCCCGATACGCCGCCGTCGCCTTCTCGATCGCGGCCGCCTCCAGCATCGTCGACCCGGTACCCAGCGGGTTCGCGCTCCCCGTCGCGAGCCATGCGAACAGGTCGTACTCGTCGGCCGTGGTCCCGGTCAGGATCTCGACGTCGCGGGCGGCGCCGGCCGCCACCGCGTCGCCCGGCCGCTCCGGCAGGACGTCGCCGTCGACGACCACCCGGTAGGTCACCAGCGTGCCCGAGGCGGCCGCAACCCGTTGCTGTGCCTCGAGAATCCGCGTCGCGGGCAAGGTCGCCAGCTGTTCCGGGCCGACGCCGAGTTCGGCCAGCACGGCCTCGGCGACCCGGTCCGCCTCCGCCGGGGTATGCACCACCGAGCCGACCCCGGTGCCGCTCTGCACGATCGCCCGCCGGAACAGCACCCGCGCCGCCGGTACCGCCAGCAGCGTCCCGACCGTGCGCCCGCCGTTGGACTGCCCGGCAAGCGTGACCTGGCCGGGATCGCCGCCGAACGCCGCGACGTTGTCCCGCACCCATTCCAGCGCCGTGACCTGGTCCCGCAGCGACAGATTGCCGTCGGTGACCCCGGGCAGCCGCAGCATGCCGAGCACGCCCAGCCGGTACCCGACGGTCACCACCACGACGTCCCGCCGCGCGAACGCCGACGCGTCGAACTGGTGTGGTGCGCCCATGACGCCGCCTCCGCCGTGGATCCACACCAGCACCGGATGCGGTCCCGGCGTCGTGGGCGCGTAGACGTTGACGTACAAGCAGTCCTCGTCGCCGAGAAAGCCCTTTCCGGTGATGGCGGGCTGCGGCGCCCGCGCGGCGAACTTCAGCGTGTCCCGCACACCCGTCCAGCGAGCCGGGCGTCGCGGCGCGCGGAACCGCAGCTCCCCCACCGGCGGTTCGCCGTACGGAACGCCGAAAAAGACCCGGATGCCCTGACGTTCCCTGCCGCGGACGGCGCCCGCGGCGGTTTCGACGGTGATCTCCACCCGGTCAGCCTAGAACGAGACTTGTGCTGGACCGCGCTCCAGCATGTCGAATGGACGGCGACACTGGGAGGAATTCTTGAACGCCACCGAAAACAAGCGGCTGCTGCGCGACGTCTTCGACGCGTGGGCCGCGGGCAACACCCGACCGCTGCTCGCGGCCCTCGCCGACGACGTCACGTGGACCGTGCCCGGACACAACGCCTGGTCCGGCACCTACTCCGGGAAGGACGCCGTGCTCGGCGACCTCCTGCGGCCCCTCGCCGGGCAGTTCGCGGAACGGCACACGAGCACGGCGAGCCGGTTCGTCGCCGAGGGCGATCTGGTCGTGGTCGAAACCCAGGGCCGGGTCACCACGAAGGCTGGACAGCGCTACGACAACACGTACTGCTTCGTCATCCGCGTCGACGGTGGCCGCATCCGCGCCATCACCGAATACATGGACACTCAGCTGGTCGCCGAGGTGCTGGCCGATCCCGTGAGCTAGCCCGGCGGGCCCCGGGAGACCACCCGGGGAATGATGTCCGCGTGGAGATCGCAGCAGAGATTGTCGCCCTGGTGGTGGCGGTGCTCGTGGTGAGCGCCGTGGCGCGGCGGCTGGACTGGCCGGCGCCGCTGTGCCTGATCGCGTTCGGGGTGGCCGTCTCGTTCGTCCCCGGCATTCCCGAGTACCACCTCGAACCCGAGGTCGTGCTGCTCGGGCTGCTGCCGCCGCTGCTGTACTCGTCGGCGATCCAGGTGTCGCTGATCGACTTCCGCCGCAACCGGGGGCCGATCGCGCTGCTGTCGGTCGGGCTGGTCGTGTTCACCACGTTCGGGGTCGGCCTGGTGGCCTGGCTGGTCGTCCCCGGCCTGCCGCT
This sequence comes from Amycolatopsis sp. NPDC059021, assembly GCF_042739895.1. NCBI lineage: Bacteria > Bacillati > Actinomycetota > Actinomycetes > Pseudonocardiales > Pseudonocardiaceae > Amycolatopsis > Amycolatopsis sp. NPDC059021. Next base: position 32,577 of record NZ_JBHYIQ010000029.1, on the reverse strand, counting down.
GGCCGCGGCGATCGCGCTCGGCGCCGTGGTCGCACCGCCGGACGCGGTCGCGGCCAGCGCGGTCGCGCGCCGGGTAGGCATGCCGCGCAAGCTGGTCCGGCTGCTCGAAGGCGAGAGCCTGTTCAACGACGCCGCCGCGCTGGTCGCCCTGCGGACCGCGATCGCCGCCATCGCCGGGTCGGTGAGCCTGTGGCAGGTCGGCGGCGACTTCCTGCGGGCCGCGGTCTTCGGCGCGGTGGCCGGGCTCGTGGTCGGGTTCGCCGGCGCGTGGGTCCGGACCAGGCTGGACGAGCCGGTGCTCGACACCGCGTTGTCGTTCGTGCTGCCGTTCATCGCCTACCTGCCCGCCGAGGCCGTGCACGGTTCCGGGGTGCTCGCGGTGGTGATCGCCGGGCTGATCCTCGGGTACAAGGCGCCCACCATGCTGTCCGGATCCTCGCGGCTGGCCAGCAGGCTCAACTGGCACACCATCCAGTTCCTGCTGGAGAACATGGTGTTCCTGCTGATCGGCCTGCAGCTGCGGCGCATCCTCGCCGAGGTCGCGGACACCGGCATCGGCATCCCCGCGCTGGCCGGGATCTGTGCCGCGGTGCTCGCGGCGACGGTCCTCACGCGAGTGCTGTGGCTGGCCGGGATCGGCCTGTTCCGCCGCGTGATCGGGACGAAGAAGAAGGTCTGGCCGTGGCGGTACTCCGCCGTGCTCGCCTGGGCCGGGATGCGGGGCGTGGTCACGCTCGCCGCCGCCTTCGTGCTGCCGCAGGACACCCCGCAACGTCCCGTGCTGGTGCTCGCCGCGTTCGTGGTGGTGGCCGGGACCCTCGCACTCCAGGGCACGACGCTGCCCGCGCTGATCCGCAGGCTCCGGCTGCCCGCGCCCGACCCCGCCGAGGACGCGTTGCAGGAGGCCGCCGTCCTCAACGACATGACCCGCGCGGCACTGGCGAAACTGGAGGAAATCCGGCGGCCCGAAGATCCGGACGACGTCGTCGAGCGCATCCGCGACCGGCTCCAGGCCCGTTCGGACGCCGCGTGGGAACAGCTGGGGCGCCAGAGCGCGCTCGCGGAAACGCCGAGCGACGCCTACCGTCGGCTGCGGATCCAGCTGCTCGAAGCGGAGCGCGAGGTGTTCCTGAAGGCGCGCGCCGCCGGGACCGCCGACGACGACGTGTTGCGGCGGGTGCTGGAACGGCTCGACATCGAGGAATCGATGCTCGACGCGGACGAGGAGGAACCGCCGATGGAAGGCCGCGAACTGCGGACCCCGGCCGCGACGGCGGGCTCCTGCAAGCATCTGGCGCACGACTGGCCGGATCACCGGCCGGAGACCACCGACTCCTGCGCGGAGTGCGTCGCCGAGGGCAGCACCTGGGTGCACCTGCGGATGTGCCTCAAATGCGGGCACGTCGCCTGCTGCGACTCGTCGCCGAAGCGGCACGCCTCCCGGCATTTCCACGACACCCTCCACCCGGTGATGCGCAGCGTCGAGCCCGGCGAGACGTGGCGCTGGTGCTTCGTGGACAAGCAACTCGGCTAGGCATCGCGGTTCCCCGCCACTGTTACTAATCCGACCAGAAGTAGGCGGATACGGGCCGCAACCGGCCTGCTCGTAGATACCCGTTTCCGCCGTGACTGTGGTCGGATTAGTAACTAACGGCACTGTATGTTCGGCGGCATGAGTACGCCCGAGCAGGAGATCGAATACCGCCAGCATCGCTTCACGCCGCCGCCCGGCGCGGCCGACATCTTCCTGGTGCGGCACGGCGAATCGGCGCCGGTGCGGGTGAGCTCGCCGCCGCCGCTGCTCGACGGCCAGGCCGATCCCGCCCTCGCGCCCGAGGGCAGGGAGCACGCCGAACGTGTCGGCGAACGGCTGGCGGGCGAGCGGATCGACGCGCTCTACGTGACGCCGCTGCGGCGGACCGCGGAAACCGCCGCGCCGCTCGCCGCGAAGCTCGGCCTCACCCCGCGGGTCGAACCGGACCTGCGGGAGATCAACCTCGGCGAATGGGAGGGCGGGCTGTTCCGCAAGAACACCTCCGAGGGACATCCGATCGCCGAGCGGCTCTGGAACGAACAGCGCTGGGACATCATCCCCGGCGCCGAATCCGACGAGGCCTTCGGAGCGCGGGTCCGCGCCGCGATCGGCAGGCTCGCCGCCGCGCATCCGGATCAGCGCGTCGCGGTGTTCACCCACGGCGGAGTCATCGGCGAGGTGTTCGCGCAGGCCGCGGGTGCGAGCGAGCGGTTCGCGTTCCTCGGCGCCGACAACGGCTCGATCTCCCGGCTGGTCGTCCTGGGCGACACGTGGATCGTGCGCGGCTTCAACGACATCACGCACCTCGGCTAAGGCCGGGAGACGTACCCCGCGGCGACGAGTTCTACCGCGACGAGCACCGAGACGGCTTCGGCGGCGACCAGCCCGATCAGCACCAGGACCTGGGTCATGCCCGCCTGCACCGGGGAGGCGCCGCCGAGCAGGACGCCGACATACGCGCCGGGCAGTGTCACGAGGCCGACGGTCCGGGTCTGGTCGAGCGCCGGGATGAGCGCCTGCCCCGCCGACGGGCGGCAGATCTCCAGCGCGGCGGGACGCGGGGTGAAGCCGAGCGCGAGCGCCGCTTCGTACTCGCCATGCCGAGCCTTGAGTTCGTCCAGCGCGCGCCGCGACGCCTGCGACGTCGCGGTCATCGCCCCGCCGATCACGATCCCGGCGATCGGCACGACGGCGATCGGCCGGAACGGCACCACCCCGGCCGCGAGCACGAGCCCCAGCACCGGGGCGACCCCCGCCGCGATCGCGACTGCCACCCACGGCAGTACTTTCGCGGCCCTCGATCCCCCGATCCGGCGTGCCGAGGTGACCGCCGCGATCCCGAACATCAGCAGGACGAACAGGCCGGTCAGCCAGCCGGAGCGCAGGATCGCCGTGATCACCAGCGAAACAAGGGCGAGCTGGACGACCGCGCGCACCGCGGCGACGACCACGGCCCGTCCCCGCCCCAGCCCGCCGTAACGCACCACGAGCGCCCCGGCGCCCGCGAGCACCGCCAGCACCACCACCAGTGCCGGTCCGAACGTGATCACAGCGCCCATTATCGGGCGCTTCCGCGAACACGCCCGGCGATCGGCTAAGCGGTACAGGTCAGTTGACGGTCTTCACCGGTGACGGTCTTCTCCGCGACGACGACGCCGTCGACGAGGATCCGGCAGCGCAGCGTTCCCGTGCCGGCGTTCTGTGCCGACACGCTGTAGAACTCCGTCTGGTCGGCGGGCCCCGTCCTGGTGAAGGACATCGACCACGGCGTACTCACCTCGGCGGACTGGACGAGGTCGGTGCCCGCGCCGACGTAGGTGAGGTTGCGCGCCCCGTGCCCACCGGTCAGTTCGTAGACCACAGCGTGGCTGACCGGCTTCGCCGCCACGGCCGGCGCGGCGCGAGCCTGCTCCGGGGGCGGCGCCGACGGCCGCGACGCCGTCTTGGGCATCACGTACCACGCCAGTGCGATCGCGACCGCCGCGACGCCGAGGACGACCACCACGTTGCCGAGCGATCTGTCCCGGCCCGCCCCGCCCGGAACCCGCGCCGCTCCCGGCGATCCCGGCGACGACGGTGGTGGTGAGACCACGGTGCGAACGCGCATGGAGAGGTCATCCCTCGTTCGAGCGCACTCCCGTCGAGTACGCTGTCTACTTCTCGTCCGCTGTGGACGGCGCGTTAGCCACTCGGCCCCAGAACTCCCATATTCACCCTTTCGGGCGCGCATCGGTCACGCCGTGTCAGCTCACCGGCCTGGCCCCGACCAGTGGTTAGCGCGGGGTTAACGACGACGGTGGCGCTGTCGTCCGTGTGCGAAGGTGTCAAGGCGCAGCCATCAGTGCAGGGAGGTCGCGATGGCCACCATCACCGACGTCGCGTCCAGGGCCGGGGTGTCGACCGCAACCGTGTCCAGGGCGCTCAATGGCAAGTCCACTGTGGACCCAGTGCTCGCCGCACGGGTCCAGCAGGCCGCGGCCGAACTCGGCTATCACCCCAACGGGCTAGCCAGGAACCTGCGCCGCCAGGAGACCGCCGTCCTCGCGCTCATCATCTCCGACGTCGAGAACCCGTTCTTCACCGCGCTCGCGCGGGGTGTCGAGGACCTCGCCCAGACCTCCGGCTATTCGGTGGTGCTCTGCAACGCCGACGAAAACGCCGACAAGGAACGCCGCTACATCGACGTCGCGCTACAGGAACGGGTCGCGGGCGTGGTGCTGTCCCCGACCGGCCTCGCGACCAACGTCGACCGGCTGCGGCGACAGGGGACTCCCGTCGTCGCGGTGGACCGTCCGCTCGCCGGGATCGTCGGCGACCAGGTGCTCGTCGACACCCGCCACGCCGCGAGCGAGGCCACCGGCCATCTGCTCGGCAACGGTTACCGGCGCGTCGGCTGTCTCACCGGTCCCGCCGGGGTCCGCACCGCGGACGACCGGCTCGCCGGGTACGTCGACGTCGTCGGCGGTCCCTCCGCGATGTTCCGCCGCTCGGAGTACCGGGCGGAGGGCGCGCGCCTCGCCGCGCTGGAACTGCTCGACGCACCGGCACCGCCGGACGCGCTGCTGGTCGCGAACAGCACGATGACCATCGGCGTACTGGAGGCGCTGGCCGAGCGCGGGCTGAGGCCGGGGCGGGACATCGGGATCGTGTCGTTCGACGACGCGCCGTGGACGACGCTGATCGACCCGCCGCTGACCGTCGTCGCCCAGCCCGCCTACGACGTCGGCCGTGTCGCGGCCGATCTCCTGCTGGCGCGGATCGGCGACAGCACCCGCGAGCCCGCCACCGTGACACTGAAAGCCCGGCTCATCGAACGGCGCAGCTCGCGGCGCTGAGCCCGCACCCGGGCGAGAAAGCGCTCTCTCCACGAACGTGGGGGGGGGGGGGGGGGGAAGGCCGCCCCCCCCCCCCCCCCCCCCCCCCCGCGCCCCCCCCCCCCCCCCCACCCGGCGCGCACCGACCGAGACCAAAAG
>NZ_JBHYIQ010000029.1:23703-27560 GCF_042739895.1 Amycolatopsis sp. NPDC059021 | reverse complement strand
TGCGCGTTCTGTGCCACTCACCCACCCCCCCACTCACCCCGTCCCCGCTCCCGCCCCCCCCCCCCCGCCCCCCCCCCCCCCCCCCACCCACCGCCCCACCCCCTGTGTCCCCCAGGTCCGGCGGCCATGGCCACCGGGGCCAGTGAAGCACGAAGGCAGGAAATCGATTTCCACGGAACGTAAAGGCCACACGTCGGAGTGTCAAGCGACTTCAGGCCTGGACAAGCTCGCCCGATCGAGGCAGACTCTCCGCAAGCCGCCTACCGTTCGTGTTGAGTAATGTGCGGTCTGTGTCGATCTTTGGTGAATTGACCCACAAATTGGGCGAGATACCGCACGAACCCGCACATCCGGGTTAGTCTAGGCGCATGTCTGTAGCGCTGGAGAACGTTCTCGCCAAGGCCGGTCTCAAGGTGGACGCCACCGAGTTCCTGACGATGGTCGAGGACGCCGCGCGCAGACTGTCCCCACCCAACCCGGATCCCTCGCACTACTTCTCCCCCGACCAGCGGGCCGCGCTCGCCGACGTCGGCCTCGATCTGACCCCTCGCGCCGAGGGCGAACCCGACTTCCGGGCCCGCACCGTGGCCGCGCACGCCGTCCTCGCCGAATCGGCGCTCAGCGTGGTCGAAGCCGCCCGGATCCTCGGTGTCGACGACAGCCGCATCCGCCACCGCCTCAAGGAAGGCAGGCTCACCGGCTGGAAGGACCAGGGCTGGCGGCTGCCGTCCTGGCAGTTCGCGGGCTCGGGCGTGCTCCCCGGCCTGGAGGTGGTGCTGCGCGCGCTGCCCGAAGATCAACCCGCACTCGTCGTCGCCGCCTTCATGAGCACCCCCCAGTCCGACCTCGTCATCAACGACCACCCCGCGACTCCCCGTCAATGGCTGCTCTCCGGGGGTGACCCGGAACACGTCGCCCGGCTGATCGCCACGTTAGGCTCGCCGTTCTAGGCTGATACGTTCGCAAGTAACGATCTCTCCGACAAGGACGGACAACTCCCGACGTATGGCCCGGCTCCCCCTGCCGCCCGCACGGTCTGTCCTGGTCAAGGAGCTGAACCGCACCAAGGACGTGGTGCCGGTCCAGCCCGACACCAGGCTGGTCAGGATCTTCACCGCGCACGGCAACCACCCGCAACAGTGGAATTCGTTCCGCTACACCGGCCCGCTCCCGCACGGCCGGTTCGACCAGCAGTCGCCCGGCCGGGGCGGCCGCCCGGTCACCGACCCGGCCAATGGCGTGCTCTATTTCGGGCTGACCGTGCGCACCAGCGTCGCCGAGGTCTTCCAGACCAGCTCCACCGTCGACCGCAAGACCCGCGGTCCGCGCCTGGTCGTCGTCCGTCCCACCCGCACCCTGCACCTGCTGGACCTCACCGGTCTCTGGCCCACCCGCGTCGGCGCGTCCCAGGAGATCTCGAGCGGGCCGAAGAAACTCACCCAGGCATGGGCACGCGCGATCCGCGCCGCCTTCGGCGATCTCGACGGGCTCTGGTACCGCTCGTCGATGGATTCCGGCGGCCCCGCGCTGTGCCTGTGGGACCCGCCCGCCGGCGCCGCCCTCCCCATCGCGCCCGATGTCCTGCTGCCGCTCGACCACCCCGGCCTCGACGTCCCCCTCGGCCGCGTCTGCGAAGAGCTGAACTACACGCTGCTCTCGTGAGCTGAAGGGGACTTTCCTCTCGTTACATGCGAGGAAAGTCCCCTTCAGCTCAGGTGGCGTGACCACCAGTCGAGGACGGCGTCGAAGCGCTGGACGCGGTGGCGGGGCTTGCCCGAGCGGGTCAGCTCGTGACCTTCGCCGGGGAAAAGCAGGAACTCCGTCTCGGTGCCGTGCCGCCGCAGCGCCACGAACATCCGCTGCCCCTGCTCGATCGGGCACCGCCAGTCCTGCTCCGAATGCACCACCGCGAACGGGATGTCGATCTTCTCGGCGTGGGTCAGCGGGCTGCGGTCGCGCTGCACCTCCGGATCCTTGCCGACGTACAGATCCACGAACGTGTAGCCGATGTCGGAACTGCCGACCATCGACACCCAGTCGTTCACCGCGCGCTCGCTCCACGCCGCCTGGAACCGCTCGCCGTGGTGCGCCGCGAGCCAGCCGGTCATGAATCCGCCGTAGGAGCCGCCCATGATCCCGACCCGCCCGGCGTCGAGGTCGGGCCGTTCGAGCGCGACGTCGAGCAGTGCGAGTACGTCGTCGGCGTCGACCGTGCCGAGGCCGCGGACGACGGCTCGCCCATGGCTCTCCCCGTATCCCGCCGAGCCGCGCGGATTGCCGAGGACGACGGCGTAACCGGCCGACGCGTACACCTGCGCCTCGTCGAACACCGCCCAGTCCTGCTGGGCGAACGGCCCGCCGTGCACCACGCGCAGCACCGGATGCGGGCCATCGCCGTCGGGCAGCACCAGCCAGCCGTGCACGGGATACCCGTCGGGCGCGGTGGTGTTCAGCTCTACGACCTCGCACAACCCCTTGTCCCGCAACGGCTCTGAGTAGTCGGTGAGCACTCGCGGTCCATCGCCGGCGAGCAGGACGACGTCGCCGGCGCTGACCGGAGTGGCGACCACCGCGACCACGACCGGTCCGTCGGCGGCGAACCCGCGGACCACGGCCTGTCCGTCGAACACCACGGGAAGATCGGCCAGCGGCGCGGTTTCCGCCGTCACCGGCACCGCACGCAGTTCCACCGCGCCGCGGTTCCGCACCGCGACGAGGACGTCGTCACCACGCGGCACCGGAGCACCCGCCGAAGCGTCGCAGTCCACCGACTCGATCTCGGTGAGCCTGCGCGCCTGCCCCGGCCCGGCCCCGTCGAACGGGCCGGCCGCGTAGAGGCCGGTGTTGCAGACCTCCCAGTAATCATCCACAAAGGACTGTCCATAAAAGAACACCGTGCCGTCGGCACCGAACACCGGATGTTCGATAAGTCCCTCGCCACGAACGAAAAGGTCCGGCTCGCCACCGTCGGCGCCGACGACGTACAAATCGCGTTCCTCGGTCTCCACCCGTCCCCAGCCGACGGGGGCGGTGAACACGATCCGCGTCCCGTCAGGTGTCCACACGGGATGCTCGACGTCGACCGCGCCGTCGGTCAACGGCTCCGGCTCGCCCGGCTCGTCGGCGTCCAGCGCCGCGGCCACGTCGAGCGCGAACAGCCGCTGCGGCCGGTCACGCAGGAAGCCGATGTCGTCGATGCGGTAATCCATGCGCGTGATCCGGCGCGGCGCCTCGGCGTCGGGTTCGAGCACTTCGCCGTTTTCGTGAGGAACGCCGTAGCGGCCCGGTTCGGGAATCCGCGCCACGAAGGCGATCCGGCCCGAATCCGGGGACCACGCCGGCGCGGAAACGCCGAGCGGGAGCGCGGTGAGCCGCTTCGCGTCCCCGCCCCCGGCGGGCATGACGTGCAGCTGCGGATTGCCCTCGGCGCCACGGCCGGACCCGCCGCGCAGGAACGCCACCCATCGCCCGTCCGGTGAGATCACCGGTGACGCGTCCCGCGGTCCGTGGGTCCAGGCGCTCTCGCCGCCCGCGAGCGCGACCCGCCGGAGGGAGCGCCGCTCGGCGTTGGACTTCAGGTCCGGCCCGCCCACCGCGACGAGCAGCAGATCGCCGTGCAGGGCGGGATGACCGGGGACCACCAGGGATTCGATGTCGGCAGGGCGCATTCCGCCGACGGTACCGGATCGTTAGCTTGCCGAACTACCGCTCTTCGTCGTGAGTCCGGCACGTTCGTCACGCCGGGCCTTCACCAGGCTGGCGACCGTCCTGGGCGGGTCCACCACCACGAAGTCGCCCGGCCCGACCCCGTTGGTGATGTGCGCCCCGGACCGGGCGACCGGGTAATCCAGCCCGTC
>NZ_JBHYIQ010000029.1:12464-23693 GCF_042739895.1 Amycolatopsis sp. NPDC059021 | reverse complement strand
GGTCTCTTTCTCTTTTCTCTCCATAACTAGCTCTGTGTGTGTGGCTTCGGTCTCGCGCGCGCGCGGGGCACACCCCGGGGGTGGCGCCGGTGGTCCCCCCCCCCACGACCACGATGACGCCGAGCGAGACCCAGTTGTTGATGTCGGCCCAGTCCGGGACGACGTGGTACTCGTGCAGCGCGTGCAGGACCAGCTTGAGGCCGATGAAGCCGAGGATCACCGCAAGGCCGTAGGAAAGGTAGACCAGCTTCGTCACCAGCCCGCCGAGCAGGAAGTACAGCTGCCGCAACCCCATCAAGGCGAACGCGTTGGCGGTGAAGACGAGGAACGCCTCCTGGGTGATGCCGAAGATCGCGGGGATCGAGTCGACCGCGAAGAGCAGGTCCGCGCTGCCGATCGCGACGATGACGACGAACATCGGGGTGATCATCCGCTTGCCGCCGACCTTCACGAAGGACTTGTGCCCGTGGTAGTCGTCGGTGACCGGGTAGACCTTCCGCACCCAGCGGGTGACGGCGTTCTCGTGGTACTCCTCTTCCTCCCCCTTGCCGCGCAGCATGCTGACCGCCGTCCAGACGAGCACGGCGCCGAAGAGGAAGAAGACCCACACGAACTGGGCGATCAGCGCGGCGCCGACGGCGATGAACACGCTGCGCATGGCCAGCGCGAGCAGGATGCCGACGAGCAGCACCCGGTGCTGGTGGATGGCGGGCACCTTGAACGACGTCATGATGATCATGAAGATGAACAGGTTGTCCACGCTGAGCGAGTACTCGGTGATGTACCCGGTGAAGAACTCGACGCCGGGGTCGTGCCCGGCGAAGAAGAAGACGCCGATGCCGAAGAGCACCGCGCACGAGATGTAGAAGATGACCCACCGCGCGGCTTCACCGGTGGTGACCTCATGCGGCTTGCGATCGACGATGACCAGGTCGAGCGCGATGAGCGCCAGCAGGCCACCGACCGTGGCGATCCACAGCCACAAGGGGACGAACATCGACGAAACCTCCGGATAGTGCGCAGCAGCAACTAACCGGAGGTCTCTTCCGCCGGTGCGAACACCGGCCGACGGTGCCGGGGGCGCCTGGCCACCGTGCTGACGACACCGCCGCGGAGGAATACTCCCCTCACAGCGTGTCTAGTTTGACCGTTACTGACGGCGAACGCCAGTCAAGGTTGCCCGTGTCACCGTCTTGGTGGTGTTAACAGCGTCACGTGCGAACCCTGGGTGTCTGATCCGTGTGAGGCCGGGCCCACGTTCTCAGGAAACTTCACATACGGTCACTTCGTGCCCCGACTCCCGATCCCGCGTACCCGCGGTGCCCGGCTCATCGCGCTCGCCGCGGTCGTGGTGGTGCTCGCCGCCGCGGCCGTCGTCTGGTCGACCCGCTCCCCCGCGCCGCCGCCCGTGCGCACCCAGGACGCGGTCCTCGACCTCCCCGCCGCGCCCGGCTCGGCCGACAAGGTCGCCATCGACACGACCACCTACTACCCCGAGCGGACGCCCGCGCCCGCCGTCCTGCTCGCGCACGGCTTCGGCGGCACCAAGAACAGTGTTGCCGACCAGGCCCGCGAGCTGGCCGGGCAGGGCTTCGTCGTCATGACCTGGTCGGCCCGCGGATTCGGCCACAGCACCGGGAAAATCGGCCTCAACGACCCGGATGGTGAGGTCGCCGACGCGCGCGGGCTCATCGATCATCTCGTCGCGGCCCACGAGGTCGTCACCGACGCGAACGGCGATCCGAAGGTCGCGGTGACCGGCGGGTCCTACGGCGGGGCGCTGGCCTTGCTGCTCGCCGGCACCGACAAACGCGTCGACGCCGTCGCCCCGGTGATCACCTACAACGATCTCGCGCAGGGCCTGCTCCCGAACGCGGCCGCCGCGAAGGTGCCGGCCGCGGGCACCCCGGCGGTGGGCGCGTTCGCCGCGGACGGGGTGTTCAAGAAGTCGTGGGCGGGCAACCTCTTCTCCGCCGGATCCGGCCAGGTGACCTCGGGGGCCGGCCCCGCCGCCGAGGCGCCCGAACCCGGCCAGCAGACCCGGGACACCGGTCAGCAGGCAGGCGGCACCGGCGGGACCGGCGGCGGTTCGGCGCCGGCACAGCCGGGCGCGGGACAGCCCGGCCCGGGTGCCGCGCCGCCCGCGCCCGCCGAACTCTGCGGCCGGTTCACCGCGCCGGTGTGCGAGGCCTACACCGAACTGGCCACCACCGGGAAGGCGAGCCCGAAGACGGTCGAGCTGTTGCGGCGCGTCTCGCCCGCGTCGGTGACGAACCGGATCACCGTGCCGACCCTGCTCGTGCAGGGCGAGAACGACACGCTGTTCGGCCTCGACCAGTCCGACGCGACCGCCCGGCAGATCACCGCGGCGGGCGGCAAGGTCACCACGATCTGGTACACCGGCGGGCACGACGGCGGCTCGCCGGGCCCGCAGCTGCGCGGCAAGATCGCCGGTTTCCTCAAGCACGCGCTCACCGGCGAGGGTGCGGCTCCGGCCAGCGAGTTCAGTTACGACGTCCAGGGCACGTTGCGGGCCAACGGAACGCCGTCGGTACGCACCGTGCAGGCACCGGCCTACCCCGGCCTGACGACCCCGCCCGCCGAACGACGGCTGTTCGCGCTACGGGGCCAGGCCCAGCCGGTGGCCCGGCCCGCGGGGGCGGTTCCCTCGGCGGTGAGCGGGATTCCCGGGCTCAACGGCCTGGCGAGCAGCAGTTCGCGGCTGAGCGCGTTGTTCGGTATCGACCCGCCCGGCCAGTCCGCCCAGTTCGGCACCCCGCCGATGGAAAGCCAGGTGATCGTGGCCGGGTCCTCGACGGTGCGGCTGCGGATCTCGGCCGACCCGGCGCGCCCGGTGCCGGAAGCGGTGCTGTTCGCCAAGCTCTACGACGTCGGCCAGGACGGCACGCGGGCGCTCCCGGCGAACGCGGTCGCGCCGTTCCGGGTCACTGGACTGCCCGCGGACGGCAGCCCGGTGGACGTCACCGTGACGCTGCCGGGCATCGTGCGGCCCGTCGAAGCCGGTCATTCGCTGCGCCTCGTGGTCGGCACGACCGATCAGGCGTACTCGGTGCCTGCCACGCCGGCGGCGTTCCGGATCGCGCTGGCCGACAACACCGCGCTCGGCGTCCCGGTCGTGCAGGGCACGGCCGTCGGCGCGGGGGTGCCCGCGTGGCAGCTGACCGGCATCGGCGGCACCCTCGCGATCGGGATCGTGGTCGTGGTGTTCGCCGCGATCCGGCGCCGCCGGGCCCACGACGTCGACCCGGAACTGGAACGGACGCCGCTGGTCATCGAGGGACTGCGCAAGCGGTACTCCGGTGGGTTCGTCGCCGTCGACGGGCTGTCCTTCCGGGTCGAGCCGGGCCAGGTGCTCGGCCTGCTCGGGCCGAACGGCGCCGGGAAGACGACGACGCTGCGCATGCTGATGGGCCTGATCACCCCGACCGAGGGCAGCATCAGGGTCTTCGGCCACCGCATCACGCCCGGCGCCCCGGTGCTCTCCCGTATCGGGTCCTTTGTGGAGGGTTCGGGATTCCTGCCGCACCTGTCCGGCAAGGCGAACCTCGAACTGTACTGGGCGAGCACCGGACGCCCCGCCGAAAAAGCGCATTTCGCCGAGGCGCTGGAGATCGCGGGGCTCGGTGACGCGGTGCACCGCCGGGTGAAGACCTACAGCCAGGGCATGCGGCAGCGGCTCGCGATCGCGCAGGCGATGCTCGGCCTGCCGGAGCTGATGGTGCTCGACGAACCGACCAACGGGCTCGACCCGCCGCAGATCCACCAGATGCGCGAGGTTCTGCGCCGGTACGCGGCGACCGGGCGCACCGTGGTGGTGTCGAGCCACCTGCTGGCCGAGGTCGAGCAGACCTGCACGCACGTGGTGGTCATGCACCGCGGCAAGCTGGTCGCCTCGGGCGAGGTCGGCGAACTGGCGGCCTCCAGCGGTGAGGCGACGTTCCGGGTGGACAGCCCGCGGGCGGCTGCCGACGCGCTGCGGGCCGTCGGCGGGGTCACCGGCGTCGCGGTCGAGGGCGACCTCGTGCACGCGAACCTCGACGGTGTCCCGCGCGCCGAAGCGGTGGCGCTGCTCGTCCGCGCGGGTGTCGCGGTGGAGCAGGCGGGACCGCGGCGACGGCTGGAAGACGCTTTCCTGCAGCTGGTCACGGAGGAATCGTGAGTAACCAAGGGACCGACGGGATGCACGGTGGGGTGCACACCGATCCGGCCGCGCTGACCGAACTGACCGACGTCGCCTCGCACGAGCCGGCGGAGGTCGGGCCGGACGGCGCCGTCGCCGGGTACCGGGCCGACCGCACGCTGCGGCTGGGCGTGGAGCTGAAGCGGCAGCTGCGGCGCCGCCGCACCCAGCTGCTGCTCGGGTTCGTCGCGGTGCTGCCGTTCATCCTGGTGCTGGCGTTCGAGCTGGGCCAGTCCAGCCCGAACCGGCGCAGCGGCGGGTTCGTGGACCTGGCGACCGCGAGCGCGCCGAACTTCGTGGTGCTCGCGCTGTTCGTGTCCGGTACGTTCCTGCTGCCGATGATCGTAGCGTTGTTCTTCGGCGACACCATCGCCAGCGAATCGTCGTGGTCGAGCCTGAAGTACCTGCTGGCGATCCCGGTGCCCCGCCACCGGGTGCTGCGGCAGAAGGCGATCGTGTCGGGGATCCTGTCGGTCGCCGCGCTGGTGCTGCTGCCGCTGGTTTCCCTTGTGGTGGGGCTGATCTGGTACGGCGCCGGCGACGCGATCAGCCCGACCGGCGACGCGGTGCCGTTCGGCAAGAGCCTCGTCGCCATCGGACTGTCCACTGTGTACATCATCGTGCAGCTGGCGTGGGTGGCCGGGCTCGCGCTGCTGCTGTCCGTGTCCACCGACGCGCCGCTCGGCGCGGTCGGCGGCGCTGTGCTGGTGGCCATCCTGTCCCAGATACTGGACCAGATCACCGCGCTGGCCGGGCTGCGGAACTACCTGCCGACGCACTACTCCTTCTCCTGGATCGATCTGATTTCCACCGATATCGACTGGACGAACATCGCCTCCGGGCTGTTCTCGGCGGCCGTGTACGGCACCGTGTTCCTGCTGCTGGCCGGTCGCCGCTTCGCCACAAAGGACATCACGAGCTGACATTCGGTGAGCCGGGAACCGCTTGCCGGAAACGCCGGTGTCCCCCGGGGAGACGAACCAGACTCCTTGGGGGACACCGGTTTTCACCGCTCGTGGCGATATTCACCCAACCGAGCGGGCGCGCCGCGGAATCCATTCGCTGATTACTATTCTTTTCGCCGTGACCCTCTTCGGGTGAAAACCGCTCCGGCCATGGCTCATCCGGCGAAAACTCTCTATCTTCGTGAAGGACGACGCGGCGAGGGCACCGAGAACGCAAGGATGTCGCCATGACCCAGTCTGTGGAAGTTCCACTCCAGGAATTCGTCCTCGATTGGACGCTGCCCGCACCCGACGGCAGCCGGATCAGCTTCGTCGCCTCCGGCGAGGTGAGCCTGCTGAACGGCGACCGCGCCTACAAGATCGACGGTGTGCTCTACATCGCCGAGGGCGCCGAACATCTCCGTCAACTCGGGAGCCCCAAGCTGTTCGTCCGCCGCAACGGCGTCGAGGCCAGCGGACGGTACTGGGGCTGGGAAACCATCACCCGCCAATCCGGCACCCGGCTGACCGAGATGGACGCGTACTTCATCCGCACCGGCTACTGGGCTCCCGCGGATCGCTCGATCCTGCTGAGCCTCGGCGCGGAAACGGGCTGGACCAAGAAGAAGACCTACAGTCCCACGGTCCGCGTCCGCCTGGTCGACTGACCGCCGGGGTCAGCCCGCCCCACCGGCGGCTTCCTTGCGAGGGCCCGCCTCGGCGAGTGCCTTGATGCCCTCGACGGTGGCTCGCATGTTCGTGCGGAACTCCTCGATCCGCATGTCCACGAGCTGTTCCTCACGTTCGGGCATCTTCGCGATGATGTCGGTGAGGTTGGAGGGGCCGGGGCCCATCTGCCCGCGCTGCCGCAGGAGGGTCCCGTCCCCGTCCGGGATCAGCTCGAACCGCCAGGACCCGGCCGGATTGTCCACGTCCTCGACCGCCCACGCGAACAGCCTGCCGGGTTCGAAGCCCACCACCGTCGAGGTGGTCTCCCATTCCCCCGCGTACGGGTGGGAGTTGCGGCCGCGGAACCGGGCACCGAGCCCCGGTTCGGCGTCGTCGAGCCAGTAGCCGCCCTTGAACTCGGCCGAGAACCGGGACGGCAGGTCGACGTCGATCAGCCACGACCACACCTGTCCCGGCGACGCGGCGATCCGGATTTCGACCTCTGCCGACGGACAGTCCGAGTACTTCATGATTCTCCCCAGTGCTTCCGGCGATTCGGCGTTCTCGCAACGTAGCCACGGCCGTGCGGAGGAAACAACTCGCACCGTGCCGGTGACCGGGCAACACCGGAGATGCCACCCCGGCGGAACCGGGCCAGCCGAAAGTCGGTGACCGGCCGGTTCTTCCACCGGTCAGCGCTTGTCGCCCCCGTGCGGTTTCTGTGAGGATCCCACGGCTGGGGAAATCCGGAACTCGGAGGCGCGGATGCGCAGGCTGCTCGCCGCCTGGTCGGCGGTTCTGGTCACCATCCTGACCGTGGCGGGTCTTGCCCCGCCCGCGCAGGCCGCCACGCCCGGTGGCGGTGACATCGGCGAGGCGCTGCGGCACATTCCCGGTCTCACCGTCGTCGGCGAGGCTCCCGCTCCGGCCGGTTACCGTTTCTTCCGGCTGACGTTCACCCAGCCCGCCGACCACCGCGATCCGCGGGCGGGGACGTTCGAACAGCGGTTCACCTTGCTGCACCGGGATTTCGCCGCGCCGACCGTCGCCTACACCAGCGGGTACAACGTGTCGGCCGCGCCGAACCGGTCCGAACCGACCCAGCTCGTCAACGGCAACCAGCTGTCGATGGAGTACCGGTATTTCACCCCGTCGCGGCCGCAGCCGGAGAAGTGGGCCGAGCAGCTGACGATCTGGCAGGCCGCGGTCGACGAACATCGCGCGGTGCAGGCGTTCAAGGCCATCTACCCCGGGAAGTGGCTGGCCACCGGTGGCAGCAAGGGCGGCATGACGGCGACCTACTTCCGCCGGTTCTTCCCTGGCGACGTCGACGGCACGATCCCCTACGTCGCGCCCAACGACGTCATCAACGAGATCGACAGCTACAACCGGTTCCTTTCCCGGGTGGGCAACGATCCGGGCTGCCGCTCGGCGCTCAAGGCAATCCAGCGAGACGCGCTGAAACGGCGCGAAGAGTTCGGCGCGCTCGCAGCGGCCGATGCGGCGAAGAAGGGGTACACCTTCTCGATCGTGGGTTCGCCGGACAAGTCGCTGGAGGTCGCGGTCATCGATTCGTACTTCGCCTTCTGGCAGTACCAGAAGCAGGCGGACTGCGCGACGGTGCCGAAGGCGGGCGCCCCCGCGGCCGAGGTCTACGCCTGGTTCGAGAAGGTGGAAAGCTTCAACACCTACGCGGATCAGGAGCTGGCGCCCTACATCCCGTACTACTACCAGGCGGCGGTCCAGCTGGGCTCGCCCGAGGCGTACGACGGATACCTGCGGGATCTGCTGCGGTATCCGGGCGCCGACGTGCCGGAGACGTTCGTGCCGAAGTCGGTCGAGCGTCCTCCGTTCGACCATTTCGCCATGCCGGACATCGACTTCTGGGTGCGTTCGCAGGGCCACCGGCTGCTGTTCGTCTACGGCTCGAACGACCCGTGGGGCGCCGAACCCTTCCGGCTCGGGCCCGGTTCGCGCGACTCGTACCGGTACTTCGTGCCGGGCGGCAACCACGGCGCGAGGATCGCGCAGCTGCCGGCGGACGAGGCCGCGGCGGCGACCGCGACGATCCGCCGCTGGGCCGGGCTACCGCCCGCCTCGTCTGCGGCGACCGCGCGCTCCGCACCAGTGGGCTTCCCGGACTTCGACGCCGACCCGATCATGACCACGCGACCACGGCTGTGACGTCGCCTCGGCCGGGCTACTGCTCGCCGAGCTTCACCAGCTCCAGATCGGTCTGCGGAAAGTCGTCCCCGATACACAGCAACGGCTCCCCCGCGACGAACGCCGCGGCATACGTCAGGCAGTCACCGAAGTTCAACGCGGCGGGGTGCCGTCCCTTGCCGTACCGGAGGTACGCGACCTGCGCGGCCCTCCAGTGCGCGTCTCCGAAGGACAACACATCGAAGTTCCGCTGCTGCAGGAAATCCGCGAGCAGCGCCTTGCCCCGGTTGCCTTCCTTATGCACGAGCACGATCGTCGTCTCGACCAGTGTCGGCGAACCGATCCGGCACACCGGGGCGGCACCGATGGCCGCGCCGATCCGCTCGGCCCGGGGTTCGCCGAGAATCGCGGCGATGATCGCGGAGCTGTCCAGGATCACACGCCACCCGGCCCGTACCCGAGGATCTCCTCGCGCTCCGCCTTCGTCACCGGCACGCCCCGGTTCTCCGGACTGACCTGCGGCCAGATCTCCTCCCGGAGGAAACGCACGAACTCCACGCCGTTCCGCGCGCCGTCCCGTTCTGCGACCAGCCGATCACGCAGCAGCCGTAAACCGTCGCGCACCGCGGCCGTCTTGCTACCGCCGGTCATCGCTGCCACCTCCTCGGCAAGTCGCTCCGCGTCCGGATCCTTGATGTTCATCGGCATGGTGTAATGGTACCCGTCTATGGTGTAAATGCACCATCATTTGATGCCGGCCGCGTCCATGCCGCGCAGCTCCTTCTTCAGGTCGGAGACCTCGTCACGCAGCCGGGCGGCCAGCTCGAACTGCAGATCGCGGGCGGCCTGCATCATCTGGTCGGTCATCTGCTGGATGAGGTCGGCGAGCTGGGCCCGCGGCATGGCCGAGACGTCCTTGTCGACGAGCATCCCGGAACTGCGGACCTTGTCCCCCTGCTCGGGCTTCTTGCCCCGCGAGACGTTGCGGCCCGAACCGCCGACGGCCACCGACTCGGTGTCCTCGGCCTCGCTGTAGACCCGGTCGAGGATGTCGGCGATCTTCTTCCGCAGCGGCTGCGGATCGACGCCGCGTTCCTCGTTGTACGCGATCTGCTTCGCGCGGCGGCGGTCGGTTTCCTCGATCGCGTGCTGCATCGAATCGGTGATCTTGTCCGCGTACATGTGCACTTCGCCGGACACGTTCCGCGCCGCGCGGCCGATGGTCTGGATCAGCGAGGTCCCGCTGCGCAGGAAGCCCTCCTTGTCCGCGTCGAGGATCGCGACCAGCGAAACCTCGGGCAGGTCGAGGCCCTCCCGGAGCAGGTTGATGCCGACCAGCACGTCGAAGTCGCCCGCGCGCAGCTGCCGCAGCAGCTCGACGCGGCGCAGCGTGTCCACCTCGGAGTGCAGGTACCGCACCCGGATGCCCAGTTCGAGCAGGTAGTCGGTGAGGTCCTCGGCCATCTTCTTGGTCAGCGTCGTGACCAGGACGCGCTCGTCCTTCTCCGCGCGCTCGCGGATCTCGTGCACCAGATCGTCGATCTGGCCCTCGGTGGGTTTGACGACGACCTTCGGGTCGACCAGGCCCGTCGGCCGGATGACCTGCTCGACGAACTCGCCGCCGGCCTGGCCCATCTCGTACGGCCCCGGTGTCGCCGACAGGTAGACGGTCTGGCCGATCCGGTCGGTGAACTCCTCCCAGGTCAGCGGGCGGTTGTCGACCGCGCTCGGCAGCCGGAAGCCGTATTCCACCAGATTCCGCTTGCGGGACATGTCGCCCTCGAACATGCCGCCGATCTGCGGCACCGTCTGGTGCGACTCGTCGATGACCAAGAGGAAGTCGTCCGGGAAGTAGTCGATCAACGTCGCGGGCGCGGACCCGGCGTCGCGGCCGTCGATGTGCCGCGAGTAGTTCTCGATCCCGGAACAGAAGCCGACCTGGCGCATCATCTCGATGTCGTAGGCCGTGCGCATCCGCAGCCGCTGTGCCTCCAGCAGCTTGCCCTGCTTCTCCAGCTCGGCCAGCCGCTCCTCCAGCTCGGCCTCGATCCCGCGGATCGCCTTCTCCATCCGCTCCGGGCCCGCGACGTAGTGCGTGGCCGGGAAGATGCGCACCTCGTCGACCTCTTTGACGATGTCCCCGGTCAGCGGGTGCAGGTAGTAGAGCTTCTCGATCTCGTCGCCGAAGAACTCGACCCGGATGGCCAGCTCCTCGTACGCCGGGATGATCTCGACCGTGTCGCCGCGGGCACGGAACGTACCGCGGGCGAACGCGATGTCGTTGCGCGTGTACTGCACGTCGACCAGTGCGCGCAGGAAAACGTCCCGGTCGAGCTGTTCGCCTACCTTCAGCTTCGTCGACCTGTCCAAATAGGACTGCGGCGTGCCGAGACCGTAGATGCAGGACACACTGGCCACCACGATCACGTCCCGCCGGGACAGCAGGTTCATCGTCGCCGAATGCCGCAGCCGCTCGACGTCGTCGTTGATCGACGAGTCCTTCTCGATGTAGGTGTCCGTCTGCGCGATGTACGCCTCGGGCTGGTAGTAGTCGTAGTAGCTGACGAAGTACTCGACCGCGTTGTGCGGGAACAGTTCGCGCAGCTCGTTGGCCAGCTGGGCGGCGAGGGTCTTGTTCGGCGCCATCACCAGCGTGGGCCGCTGGACGCGCTCGATCAGCCACGCCGTGGTCGCCGACTTGCCGGTACCGGTGGCACCCAGCAGCACGACGTCCTTCTCGCCCGCCTTGACCCGGCGTTCGAGCTCGTCGATGGCCGCCGGCTGGTCACCGGCGGGCTGGTACTCGCTGACCACCTCGAACCGGCCGCCGGTGCGCGGGATGTCGGTCACCGGGCGGAAGTCGGACTGGGCGAGCACGGGATGTTCGGTTGCGAAAGCCACGAGAACCAGGGTAGGCGCCACCACCGACAGTTTCCCAACCGAGCGGCGCCGACCTGCGTGAAGCCGCCCGCTACCCCGATGCGCGCCCCAAGTCCGTGGGGGCCTCCTTGAGGGACTCTGGGTCCCTCAAGGAGGCCCCCACGGACCGCCCAGGGTATGCGTGGCCAACGGGGTGAATGGTGCTCGCGGGGCTCGTTGTGACTGTGGGGGCTTCGCGTGGCAGCACCGCCTGGGGGGGGGGGGGGGGGCCCCCCCCCCCGCGGGCTACCAAAACCCCCATCATCTCTGCCCCGATAAACACCGCGCCCGAAGCCCCCCCTCCCCCCCCTCGCCCCCGCCCGCGGGGCAGCG
>NZ_JBHYIQ010000029.1:6258-12456 GCF_042739895.1 Amycolatopsis sp. NPDC059021 | reverse complement strand
ACGCTCCGTCCGGGACGATCAACGTCCCGAACGGAGCGTTCGCGACAAGGACGTCGCGCCTAGCACCGCCGGACCGCGCATGCCGCGCCGGTGTGCGAGGTCAGCCGGGGCGGTAGGCGGTGACGTCGGTGACGGCCGTGCCGGAGACGGTGCAGAACAGCAGCGCGGAAGGTACGGGCGCGTCGCCGTAGCACTCGACCACCACGCGGTCCGGGCCGGTCGCGCGCACCTCCGGCCGGTCGCAGCCGGACAGCACCGCGAGCACCTCGGGCGCGACCGCGTCCCGCTCCCCCGCCCGCACCCGCGCACAGAACTCGAGGACGACCTCGCGCGGGGAGGGAGGCGGCGGCGAGGGCAGGCCCGCTTCGTCGAAGAGGCGGTTGAGCTGGTCGGCGGCCGAAACCGCGCGCGGGAAGCCGGCGAACGCGGCGGCCTGGACGACCACCTCGCACAACTCGGCGGGTGAGAGTCCCGAGGCCAGTCCGGTCTTCAGCTGCATGCTCAACGGCGGGCCGGCCATCCCCGCCGCCACGATCGCCGAGAGCGTCGCGGCTTCGCGCGTCCTGGCGTCCAGTCCCGGCCGCTCGTGCAGGTGGCCGTACACCGTGCCGACCGCCAGCTCGCCGAGTGCCGGGACGGTCGCGAACAACGCGTCCAGCCGCTGCTCGCCGCCTTCGACCAGTTCGGCGAAGTTCGCCCGTCCGCGACTGTGCAGTTCGTCCATCGGCTCGGTCATCGGGGTTCCTTTCAGCAGCCGCAGTCGCAGCAGGAACAGCACTCGCAACACGAACTGTCACAGCCGCAGCCGTCGCACGACGTGCCGATGGGTTTGCCGCTCCACGGGCCGGGGTAGGGATCCCGGCAGCAGAACTGGCAGGTGCAGCACATGTACGTCGCTACGCCGCAGCCCGCGAAGAAGTTCCGTTCGCGGGGCGGGACGGCGAACTTCGGCACCCAGCAGCCGCCGCCCTGGCCGTCCTTCGGCCCGGGGTCCTTCGGCGGCTCGGGCGGCGGGCCACCGGGGCCACCGGGGCCACCGGGACCACCTGGGCCTCCGGGACCGCCCGGCCCACCGGGACCAGGTACGCCGGGTGGCCCGTACCCGGGAGGTGGCGTCCCCTGGTGCGGCGGTGGCCCGTAACCGGGCGGCGGGCCGAATCCCGGTTGATGCGGATGCTGCTGCGGTCGCGGCCCCGGTCCGATCCACCCCGGCGGCGGCTGTTGATGGTCCTGCAGGTGGTGATGTCCGAAGGCGCGGCGGACGGCCTGCCGCAGCTCGTGCACGAGCAGGACGTGCACCAGCGCCGAGTCGGTGAATTCCGCCTCACGCAGCGCGAGTTCGACGCCCAGGACGGCGTCCGCGCACAACCGGTGGGCCTCGGCGAGGTCGGTTCCCGTCGCCAGCAAGGGATTCCACGCCCCGGCGGCCGCGTCCTCCGCCAGATCTTCGACGGCGTCGAGCAGGTGCGCCACGCGGCCGAACAACCGGCCCGCCTCGGCGAGCGGTGCCTTGTTGCCGGGCCGTCCGGCCAGCACCGCGGTCTGTGCGAACGCCGCCGCCGTCGCCAGTTCGGCCGGTTCGGTGGCCAGCAGGGCCGAGTCGCCGAGCCGGACCGCGCCTTCGAGCTCGGCCTGGCGGCCGACCGCCTCGGTGAGCACCGCGGTGTCGAAACCGAGCCGGGCCCCGGTGCGGCCGCCCTGATCCGCCCAGCGGGCCGCGACCCGGCGCGCGGCGGCCGCGACCGGACGCCGCCGGAAGGCACCGTCCCGGTCGGCCACGTGGTCACCGACCTTCGCCGACGCGAGCACGAGCGACACCGCCGCGGCGAGCCGCGCGCCGCCGCCCTCGGCGACGGAAGCCGGCCGCATCGCGCGCAACGCGCACGGCCCCGCGTCGCGCCGCCCGCTCCCGGGCGACTGCGCCTCCACCAGCACCGAGATGATCAGCCCGTCGTAGTTGGTCACCACCCTGGCGAACTGGCCGTGCTCGTCGCGCAACGCGAGGCAGAGCCCGCACAGATGCGCCAGCCAGTCCGCGTGCAACCGGCCGGACAGCCGGTGACGGCAGGGCCTGATGATCCCGAACAACTCCCGCTCCCCCAGACTCGTGATGATGCTTCGCGGCACCCTAGCGCCCGCGGCGGCACGACACCGGCGTTCGGCGGTTTTCCGCCCGGTCCGCCGCCCGGCCGGGCAGGATGGGGCGATGACCGACCTGCACCCGCCGAAGCGCGAAATCTTCGACGTCGCCGCCAGGACCAACACCGATCCCAAGGGCATCACCCGCGACGTCGAGGAGTACCGCGAGGAGCCGTTCGGCCTGTACCTGGCCCGCCCTGCCCCGGGCAGGCCCCAGTTCCGCTATCTCGAATCGTGGCTGCTGCCCGGCCTCGGACTCCGCCTGACCGACTTCTGGTACAACCCCGGCCACGAGCGCGACCAGGACTTCTACGCCGACGTCGTCCGCGTCGACCGCGACGGGAGCCGCTGGACGACCACGGACCTCTACCTCGATCTGGTGCTCAAGGACAAGGTGTCGGTACGGGTCATCGACACCGACGAACTGGTGGCCGCCGTCGCGCAGGACCTGCTTTCGCCTCAGGACGCCGAGTACGCGCTCGAAACCACCTACGCCACCGTCGAGGGCCTCGCCACGCACGGCTACGACCTGGCCGCCTGGCTGTCCACAAAGGACATCGCGCTGACCTGGAAGCGGCACCCCTAGGGGGCGTCCGATCCACCGATCGGTTGATGGCGGCAGCCTGCCGGTGGATTCCGGTTCTGGCCGCTCCGACGATCCGCCGGACCGCGCCCGCGCGGGATTCTCGAGCACGACGGGAAACCCGACGAGAGGGGACGGCCGGATGCCGGTCATCGAGGTGCACGGGCTGCACAAACGCTACGGGGACAAGGTCGCCGTGCACGACGTTTCGTTCGACGTCGAGCGCGGCGAGATCTTCGGTATCCTCGGGCCCAACGGCGCGGGCAAGACGACCACGGTCGAATGCCTCGAAGGCCTGCGGGTGCCCGACGGCGGCACGGTGTCGGTGCTCGGGCTCGACCCGCGCCGCGACAGGGACGAAGTACGCCAGCGCGTCGGTATCCAGTTGCAGGAAAGCCAGCTGCCGGACAAGCTCCGCGTCGGCGAGGCACTGGACCTGTATGCGTCGTTCTACCGCACGCCCGCGGATCCGGAGAAGCTGCTCGCGACGCTCGGCCTCACCGACAAGCGGGACACCGCGTACAAGCAGCTTTCCGGTGGGCAGAAACAGCGGCTGTCCATCGCGCTCGCGCTGATCGGCAGCCCGGAGATCGCCGTTCTCGACGAGCTCACCACCGGACTGGACCCGCAGTCCCGCCGCGACACCTGGGACCTCATCGAGGCGGTACGCGACCAGGGCGTCACGATCCTGCTGGTCACCCACTTCATGGAGGAGGCCGAGCGGCTCTGCGACCGGCTCGCCGTGATCGACAGCGGCCGCGTGGTCGCCATCGACAGCCCGGCCGGGCTCGTCGCCGGGGTGAACGACGAACAGCGCATCCGCTTCCGCCCGTCGCGGCCGATCGACCCTCGGGAGCTCGAAGCGCTGCCCGAGGTACGGCGAGTCGACGAACACGGCGGACAGCTCGTCGTCACCGGGCGCGGCAACGTCCTGCACGCGGTGACCTCCCATCTCGCCCGCGCCCAGGTGATCGCCGGCGACCTGCGCGTCGACCAGGCCAGCCTCGACGACGCGTTCGTCGCGCTGACCGGCCGGAAACTGGACTAGGACAAGGCTGGACAGGACAAGGAACATGGCCGCACTGACCAAGATGACCGCCGTCGAGGCGAAGCTGTTCCTGCGCGATCCCGGCGCGCCGATCACCGTGCTCGGCATCCCGGTCGCGCTGCTGCTGGTGTTCGGGCTGATGCCGGACACCAGGAAACCCGATCCGAAGTTCGGCGGGCACGCGCCGCTGTCGACGCTGATCGCGCCGATGTCGGTGACGATCCTGCTCGCGATGCTCGCGCTCACGCTGTTCCCGGCCGCGATCGCCACCTACCGCGAAAAGGGGGTGCTCAAACGCCTTTCGGCGAGCCCGGTGCCGCCGGCCAGGCTGCTCACCGCGCAGTTGCTGGTGAACCTGGCGGCCGCGGTGATCGTGGTCCTGATCATCACCGGCGTGGGCAGGCTCGCGCTCGGCATGGACCTGCCGGCGAACCCGGCGGGCTTCGCGCTGTCGCTCGTGCTCGGCACGGTCGCGCTGTTCTCCGTCGGGCTGGTGGTCGCCGCGCTGGCGCCGACCGGCAGGGCCGCGAGCGGGATCGGCGCCGCGGCGTTCTTCCCGATGCTGGCGCTCGGCGGTGTCTGGGTGCCGAAGGAACAGCTGCCGTCCTTCCTGCAGAGCGCCGCGGACGTCCTGCCGCTCGGGGCGACGCTGAACTCGCTACGGGAGACGTGGGCGGGGAACGCGCCCGGCGTGACCCAGCTCGTCGCGATGGCCGTGTTCGCCGTGGCGGGCATCGCGCTCGCCGCCCGCTTCTTCCGATGGGAGTGAAAGTGACTGCCACACAAGAGAAAACGACGCTTCCGGCGGAACCGAAGACGATCGCGCGGTTCGCCGCCAAACCGGTGTCCGCCGTCACCGCGCTGCTCGCCGTCGCGCTCGTGCTGACCGCGAACCGGTACGGCTACTTCGGCGACGAGCTGTACTTCCTGGCGGCCGGCCGGCATCTGGCCTGGGGGTATGTCGACCAGCCGCCGCTCCTGCCGCTGCTGGCGAGGGCGATGGACACGATCGGGCCCGGATCTCCTTTCGTGCTCAGGATTCCGGCGATACTGGCGATGCTCGCCGGTGTCGTGCTCACCGCGCTGATCGCCAGGGAATTCGGCGGCCGGGGTAAGGCCCAGACGATCGCCGCGGCGACGTTCGCGGTGGCGACCCAGTTCGTCGCGACCGGGCACTACCTCGCGACGTCCACGATCGACCCGTTCCTGTGGGCGCTGCTGCTGTGGGTGCTGGTCCGCTGGATCAGGACGCGGCGGGACGGCCTGCTCGTCTGGGCCGGGGTGATCACCGCGGCCGCGCTGTACACGAAGTTCCTGATCGGCGGATTCTGGATCGTCGCGGGGATCGCGATCCTCGTCTGCGGGCCGCGAGAGCTGCTCCGCCGCCCGGCGTTGTGGCTCGGCGCGCTGATCGCCGTGCTGGCGCTGGTGCCGACGCTGATCTGGCAGGCCACGCACGGGTGGCCGCAGCTGGGCATGGGCGCGGCGATCTCCCACGAGGTCGAGCACACCTGGGGTGGCAGGCTGGTGTTCCTGCCGTCCTTGCTGATCGTCGCCGGGATTCCGGTCGGCGTCGCCCTGCTCTGCTACGGCGTGTGGCGGCTCCTGCGCTCGGCGGAGTTACGGCCGTACCGCTTCCTCGGCTGGACGACGCTGGGCCTCGCGGTCGTGTTCTTCGCGGTGAACGGCCGCAACTACTACGTCGCGGGCATGTTCGCGCCGTGCTGGGCGGCGGCCGCGGTCGAGCTGGAACGGGGCAGGGCCGCCCGGTGGTGGCGCTGGGTCGCCACCTGGCCGGTCTACCTCGTCGCGGCGCTCGTCGTCGTCCCGCTTTCGCTGCCGGTGTGGCCGCAGGCGTGGCTGACGGAACACCCTGGCCTGCCGAAGCCGGTGTTCGCCACCCAGGAGATCGGCTGGCCCGAGGTAGCGAAGTCGGTTGCCGGGACGTACGCCGCGCTGCCCGAGCCGGAACGCTCCCGCACCGCGGTGCTCGCCGAGAGCTATTGGGGCGCGAGTGCGCTCGACCGGTTCGGGCGTGACCTCGGTCTCCCGGAGCCCGCGAGCCCCGACCGCGGCTACACGACACTGGTGGTACCGCCGGAAGGCGCGACGGACGTGCTGTTCGTCGGCGAAGACCCACGGCTGCTGCTCGGGCATTTCGCCCACCTGCGGCCGATCGGGAAGGTCCACACCGGACTCCCGGTCGCCAACGCGGTCGACGGGCAGCCGGTCTGGCTGGCCACCGGGCGGAACGAACCGTGGGCGACGTTGTGGCCGAAGCTGGCGCACGACTGAGGCCATCTGCCAGGGGGTACCCGGCGCCGGGGGGGGGGGGGCGGGCGCGGGGGGGGGCCCCCGGGGGGGGGGACCCCCCGCCCCCCCCCCCCCCCCCCCCCGGGGGCCCGCAGGGGCGCCGGAGCCACGCGCC
>NZ_JBHYIQ010000029.1:0-6248 GCF_042739895.1 Amycolatopsis sp. NPDC059021 | reverse complement strand
GCGCCCCCGGGCTGATCCCCCACGGGCGGGTGTGTGTGGCGCGCCAGGTCCGCCAGCCCGCCTCTCCCCGGGCGGGCGCCCCCCCCCCCCCCGGCCCCCCCCCCCCCCCCCGGGCCGGGCCCACGTAGGGTGCGAACCACGACCCCAGACCGACCACGAACGCGAGGAGCAGCATGGACGCCGTGACCACGGCCCCCGCGAAGCCACGCGCCGACGTCGCGACGTTCGCCAAGCTGCCGGTGGCCCTGCTCGCCGCCGGAACAGCGGTGGCCCTGCTGCTCACCGCCGGGAGATACGGCTACTTCGGGGACGAGCTCTACTTCCTCGCCGCCGGGAAGCACCTGGCCTGGGGTTACGCCGATCAGCCGCCGGTGCTCCCGGCACTGGCGTGGCTGATGAACTCGCTCGCGCCGGGCTCGCTGATCGCGTTCCGGATCCCCGCCATCCTCGCCACCGCCGGCGGGGTCGTCTTCACCGCGCTCATCGCCCGCGAACTCGGCGGCGAACGCCGGGCGCAGACCCGGGCCGCGGCGGCGTACGCCATCTGCGGCCAGTTCGTCGGCAGCGGCCACTACCTCGCGACGTCGACCGTCGATCCGCTGCTGTGGACGGCGATCCTGTGGCTGCTGGTCCGGTGGATCCGGACTCGCGACGACAACCTGTTGCTGTGGCTCGGCGTGGCCACCGCGGTCGCGCTCAACATCAAGCTCCTCATCGCCGCGTTCTGGATCGTCACCGCGATCGCCGCGCTGGTCTTCGGCCCGCGTGAGCTGCTCCGCCGCCCGAAACTGTGGGCGGGCGCGGGAATCGCGGCGCTCTCACTCGTCCCGACCATGATCTGGCAGGCCACCCACGGCTGGCCGCAGCTGGGCATGGGTGACGCCGTCAGCAACGAGGTCACCGAGGCCGGTGGCCGGAGCGCGTTCCTGCCCGGCCTGTTGACCGGCGCGGGTCTGGTCACCGGTGCCCTGGGTGTCCTTTATGGACTGTGCGTGCTGCTGGGGAGCGAACGCCTGCGGCCGTACCGGTTTCTCGGCTGGGCCACGCTGGGCGTGATCGCGGTGTTCGTCCTCGCGAACGGGCGGCCGTACTACGCCGCGGGCATGTTCGGCGTGCTGTGGGCCGCGGCCGCGGTGCACCTGCAACTCCGACGTCCCGCGTTGTGGTGGCGCTGGGTGCCGACCTGGCCGGTGTTCGCCCTTTCCGCGCTCTTCAGCCTGCCCTACGCGCTCCCGGTGTGGCCCGCGCACTGGGTCGCCGACCATCCGGGAGCCCCTCGCCCCGCCTACGCGGCCGAGGAGATCGGCTGGCCCGATCTCGCCCAGAGCGTCGCGGACGTCTACCGCACCCTGCCGCCAGGACAACGCGAGCACACCGCGCTCGTCACCGCGGGCTACTGGCAGGCCGGCGCGCTCGACCGGTACGGGCCCGAGCTCGGGCTGCCCGAGGCGTACAGCCCGAGCCGGGGTTTCTGGTATTTCGGGCGGCCGGGGGATCACGTCGACACCGTGCTCTTCGTCGGCTACGACCCGAGGAAGCTGACCCCGAACTTCACGAGCGCGCAGATCGCCGGCAAGGTCGACAACGCGCTCGGCGTCCGCAACGCGAGCAGGCATATGCCGATCTGGCTCGTCACCGGACGGACGGCGGACTGGACGACGATCTGGCCGCAGCTGAGAGACATGAAGGCGTGACAGGCGTGAAGGTGGACTGGCGCGCACCGCTCTGGCCACCCGAGCACCGAACCGAAGCGCCGACCGGCTGGCGGCCCTGGCTTGCCCTCGTGGAGCGCTATCTGCCGTATGTCCTGCTCGCGGTGCCCACCGGGCTGAGCATCGGGCTCGGCGGACACGAGCCGCCCTGGGTGCTCACCACCTCCGGGCTCGTCGCCGCGTCCCTGGTGTGGGTCCTGCTCACCGTCACCCTCCCGCCGGAGCGGTGGCAGCAGAACCCGGTGTTCGCCGTGGTGGCCTTCAGCGGATTCGTGACGCTGGCGGGCATCCTCGAAGCCAGGGACACGAACTTCCTGATCTTCATGATCTTCGGGTTCTTCCAGGCGATGCGGCTCCGCCCGACGCCGCTGGCGCTGGCCGGGGTCGCGGTGGTGTCCCTGCTGATCCAGACGCTGCCGAACGGCGGGACCTGGCACGCACTGACCACCGCGCCCGGGATCTGGCTCACCGTCGTGCTCGTGCAGACCGCCGCGATCGGCGGTGGCGCCGTGATCTCGGCGACGATCGCGCGGCAGAACGAGGAGCGGCGGCGCATGCTCGACCAGCTCACCGCCGCGGCCGAGGAGAACGCGGGACTGCACCGGCAGTTGCTCAGCCAGGCCCGCGAGGCCGGGGTGCTGGACGAGCGTCAGCGGCTCAGCCAGGAAATCCACGACACCCTCGCGCAGGGGTTCACCGGGATCATCACGCAGCTCGAGGCGGCGGCGCAGGCGAAGGAAGATCCCGAGAAGTGGCAACGACACCTCGCGAGGGCGACCAGGCTGGCGCGGGAAAACCTCACCGCGGCACGGCGGTCGGTACACGCGCTGCACCCGGAGCCGCTCGAATCGGCGACACTGCCCGAAGCGCTGGAAGAGGTGTCGCGGCAGTGGAGTGAGCGCACCGGCGTCGCGACGTCGTTCACCACCACCGGCAGTCCCCAGGTGCTGCATCCGGAACTGGAGGCGACGCTGCTGCGCATCACCCAGGAAGCGCTGTCCAATGTGGACAAGCACGCGGCCGCGGGCCGGGTCGGCCTCACCCTGTCCTATATGGAGGACGAGGTGACCCTGGACGTGCGCGACGACGGCACCGGCTTCGTCCCCTGCCCGGCGTCGCGGCCCGCCGAAGCCGAGAGCGGGTTCGGGCTACCTGGGATGAGGCGCCGCGTGCAGCGGC
Source organism: Amycolatopsis sp. NPDC059021 (assembly GCF_042739895.1). Classification (NCBI taxonomy): domain Bacteria; kingdom Bacillati; phylum Actinomycetota; class Actinomycetes; order Pseudonocardiales; family Pseudonocardiaceae; genus Amycolatopsis; species Amycolatopsis sp. NPDC059021. The sequence continues at coordinate 3,357 of NZ_JBHYIQ010000029.1, read as the reverse complement.
TGGCCGGTACGCTGCACGTCGAGTCCGAACCGGGCGGCGGCACGGCGATCTCCGCCAGCCTCCCCGCGATCGGCGTGCAGCCGGTTGCCGGGGCCGAGGAGGGACGCGGATGACGATCACCGTGCTGATCGCGGACGACCATCCGATCGTCCGCGACGGGCTGCGCGGCATCTTCACCGGCGAGAACGGCTTCGAGGTTCTCGGCGAGGCGGGCGACGGCGCGGAGGCCGTCACGCTGGCCGAGCGGCTGCGTCCCGCGGTGGTCCTGATGGACCTGCGGATGCCCGGCACCGACGGCGTCGCCGCGATCACCGAACTCGCCCGGCGGGGCAACCCGGCCAGGGTGCTGGTGCTGACCACCTACGACACCGACTCCGACGTGGTGCCCGCGATCGAAGCCGGGGCCACCGGCTATCTGCTCAAGGACGCGCCCCGCGAGGAACTGTTCCGCGCCGTCCGCGCGGCGGCACGCGGCGAGGCGGTGCTCTCCCCCGCCGTCGCGAGCAGGCTCATGGGCCGGATGCGCGAGCCCGCGCAGGAACCGTTGAGCCAGCGCGAGATCGAGGTGCTGGCGCTGGTGGCCCGCGGATCGACGAACAAGGACGCGGCGAAGAAGCTGTTCATCAGCGAAGCGACCGTGAAGACCCACTTGCTGCACGTCTACGCGAAACTCGGGGTCAAGGACCGCGCCGCCGCGGTCGCCGTCGCCTTCGAACGCGGTCTGCTCGGCGGCTGAACCCTCTTCAGGGTGTCCAGTCGACCGTCGCCGCCCACGCCTCGGCACGGGTGAAGGCCGCGTTGACCCAGCTCTGCTTCTCGTCGGCGTAGTGCTCGACGGTGCCGTCGGCGGCGTGCTTGTCCGCCAGCTGCCGCTTGAGAGCGGCGTAGGCCTCCCGCTCCTCGGGGTGCACCCGCAGCCAGTCGCGGAAGAGCAGCGCGAGCCGCCAGGCCGGTGTCTCGGGCGTGCGGACGTGCAGGTTGACCGCGCGGCGCGGATCGGCCCCCAGGTGCATCCGCTTGAGCCACGGCCGCGTGCCGCCGTCCTGCGGATCGTCCCACCACTCGCCGCTCGCGCGCGGGAAGCCCGCGTCCGAGAGGGCGTCGGCGATGGCATCGGCGTCGTCCAAAGTGGACACCGTGAGCTGGAGGTCGAGGATGTTCTTGGCGGGCAGTCCCGGCACCGACGTCGAGCCGATGTGGTCGGCGCGGACGAGCCGGTCGGCCGCCGCCTGCCGGATCCGCGTCAGCTGCCGCTCCGCCTGCACCGGCCAGTCCGGGTCGTACTCGTCGATCTTCGGCGACATCGGCGGACGCGGACGACGCAGCCGGAGGTTCGCCTCGAACGGCACGAGCCGGTCGGCCCAGAGCGCGTCGACCTCGGCGAGGACGATGTCCTCTGCGCCGCCGTTGTCGAGCCAGACGTCGGCGACGGCGCGGCGCTGTTCCTCGGTCGCCTGCGCGCGGATCCGCGCCCGTGCGTCGTCCTCGGCCATGCCGCGGGCGGACACCAGCCTGCGCACCCGGGTCTCCACCGGCGCGTCGACCACGACGACGAGGTGATACGCCGCGGCGAGCCCGCCCTCGACCAGCAGCGGGATGTCGTGCACGACGATCGCGTCCGCCGCCGCGGCGGCCATCAGCTCGGCCGTGCGGGCGCCCACGCGGGGATGGACGATCGCGTTGAGCCGCTTGCGCGACTCCTCGTCGGCGAACGCCTTGGCGGCCAGCGCGGCGCGGTCCAGCGAACCGTCGGGGGCCAGCACGTCCATACCGAAGGCGCTCGCGAGTTCGGCGAGCCCGTCGGTGCCCGGCTCCACCACCTCGCGGGCGATCCGGTCCGAGTCGATGAGTACCGCGCCGTGCTCGGCCAGGCGATTGGCCACCGTCGATTTCCCGGCGCCGATCCCGCCGGTCAAGCCCACTCGCAGCATGGACTCACCCTAGTCAGACGAGCCAGCCACCCGATCAGGGGACACCGTGATCGCGCGCACGTGCACCCGCACGGTCTGCTGCACACCTGCCGGGGAATAGCAAGGTGACCCTAGGGCGTGATTCAACTGATATGGGTGACACGCCGGGTGATTACCACCGTTGCGCGCACCCATTGCGTACCGTGCGCGGCGAAGGTCGCCCACACGGAGGAACGATGGCGGACAGCAAGCGCGTCGGGAGGCACCGGCTCGGCACGCCGGGGCTGGTGCACTGCCTTCAGTACCGCCCTGTCGCACTGGCGCTCGAGGAGTACCGGCGCACATGGTGGAACGCGCTCCTGGTGCCCGCGAAACACAGCCTCGCGGGTCTGCGCCGGAAGGCACGGGCGGCGGCGGCCGAGCGCATCTGGGTTCCCGCCACGTCCTGATCCCGGTCATGCGGCGAAATCTGCCTGGACCAGTGGTCCGGACCAGGGAAAAGGCAAGTTCCCAAGACGGCTCGAATATCGTATCTTCTGCACCGAGGCGGACTTCGACGCCGGTGAACGGCGGATGCGAAGGGGGTGCGGGTCGTGGCCATCCGGCATCTGTCCATGCAACCTGCGGAACAGAACAATCGTGAGCGTTTTCTGGACGCGGCACTCGCCGTGCTGCTGGATCGGGGACCGATGGCGCTCACCATCCGTGGCGTCGCGGAGGCCGCCGGCGCGTCGACTATCGCTGTGTACACCAGGTTCGGCGGGCGGAGCGGGTTGTACGACGCGCTCTACGAACGCACCTTCGACCTGCTGCGGGAAATGCTGGAAACGCTTCCGCCGGAGACCGAAGACGGGCTCGGTGATCTGCTGGGTCTGGCCATGGAGTTCCGGAAGTTCGCCTGGGAGAGCCCGGCCCGCTACGCGTTGATGTTCGAGCGGCCGCTGCCGGACTTCAATCCCGATCCCGGTCTGCGCGCCGTGGTGCTGCGGACGACGTTCGAATTGTTCATCAGCAAGGTACGCAGAGTTTCCCCGCCGGGAATCGACGCGCGGGCGGCCGGTTACCAGTTGTGGGCGACGATGCACGGCCTGATGAGCATGGAGCTGACCCTGCGGTCGCGTGCGGCGGTGTCCGGCTGGTTCATCCCGCCGACGGACGAGGCCTACGAAGAGGTCTACCGCTCCGGTGTGCGGTCCATGATCACCGGGCTCGGCCTGCGTACCCTCACCGGCGCCTGATTTCTCCTCGCGTGCCCACTTCCCGGCCGTGTGCCGAGGGACGCCTTCGGTGCGTTGGCCGCACCGAGGGACGCCCCCGTCGCGCTCAACGCAACCAGGGCGTCCCTCGGGGGAAGCTCACGACCTGCCCTGATGGTGCCGGGTGTCGCGCTCCGCGACCGGTGGTGATGTGACGAAGGGGCCCTTCGGCACGCTGAACGCGCCAAAGG
>NZ_JBHYIQ010000028.1:73783-102581 GCF_042739895.1 Amycolatopsis sp. NPDC059021 | reverse complement strand
CCAAACACGCCCCGGGCCCAGCGCATGCCTTGAAGGTGTCCTTCGCCGATAAAAACGCCGCGAAGGACCCCTTCACCGCACCACCAAGCCCCGGGGAAAGCGCCCACCAGCAAAGCCGCACCCCCGCACCTACCGAGAAAACCTCATTGGGGCGCTTGGGCTCAATCGCGGGGCCCCGACGGGTGCTCGTCGTCCCGCGGCGGGCGGACGTGCGCGAGGTCGCGATCCCGGCAGGCACCGAAACGTTCGAAGTTCGCCCGTGCCTCGGTGAGGCTCAAGGCGCCGTTCGGACCGCCGCGTACCTCGTCGGCGTCGTGAACGTCCTGGCCGTCGTCCTCCCAGAAACAGACCGGGCAGATCTGGTGCCCGCCTCGCTCTTCGAGCGTCAGATAGCCACAGCACGGACAGGCATACGGACCGCCCTCGGCCGGACACCTGACGTTGACGAAGCGCACCCGGTCATTGTGCCCCCGCCACGACCGGCACCGTCGGGTCGTGGGCGGCGGTGGCCGAGAGCATGGCGGCGAGCTGGTCGACGAGCCAGCCGTCGAGATCCTCCCGCGCCACCGTGCGTTCCTGCAGCCAGCTCAGCAGGGCGCCTTCGACGACGGCGGTCCAGCAGCGCAGCGTCAGCAGCAGCATCGGCGACGGCTCGCCGACGCCCAGCGCGTCCAGGATCAGCTCCACCGCCCGGTTGCGGACGTGGTCGATCGCCGCGTTCGTCTCGGACGTCGCGATCACCGAACCGCTGCGCAGCAAGGCGATGTACCCCGCGCGGTACGAATCCGCGACGTCGATGAGCCCGCGCACGGCGGCCCGTAGCCGTTCCGGCGGCGGGCCCTCCTCCAGACCGGCGAGCCGGTCGATCAGGCCGTCGGTGACGGTCCGCAGCGCCTCCACCTGCAGCTCGCGCAGGCTGGAGAAGTACCGGTAGAACAGCGGTCGCGAGACCTCCGCGCGCGCGACGATGTCGTCGACGGTGACCAGTTCCGGCGCGCGGCTGCCGAAGAGGTCCAGCGCCGCCCGGATGAGATCGTCCCGGCGTGCCTGCGGCGACATGCGCCGGGGTTTGCTCACGGAGTGACGTCCAGTTTCGCCGCCGCGCGAAGGAGTCCGGGAGTCAGTCGCGAAAGGACCAGCGCCGCCTTGGCCTCCGGCGTCGACGGCGCGATCGCGGTGTTCCGCTCGACGGCCTTCAGGATGTCCCGCGCCACCTTCTCCGGCCCGAAACCGCGCCGCGCGTAAAGCTTCGAGCTGGACCGCTGGCGCCGTCGCTGCTCCTCGGCGTCCACCCCGACGAACCGCGTCGTGTTGGTGATGTTGGTCTTCACGATGCCGGGGCAGATCGCGGTGACGCCGATCCCTTCGGCGGCCAGCTCCGCGCGCAGGCACACCGAAAGCGTGAGCACGGCGGACTTCGTGGTGGCGTAGGCGGAAAGGATCTTCGACGGCAGGTAGGCCGCGGCCGAGGCGAGGTTCACGATCTGACCGCCCTCGGACCGCTCGACCATCTGCGCGGCGAACGCGCGGCAGCCGTGGATGACACCCCACAGGTTGACGTCGACGACCTTCTCCCAGTCCTTTTCGGACGTTTCGAGGAAGGAGCCGGACATGCCGATCCCGGCGTTGTTGATCACGATGTCCGGGACACCCAAATCGGCGCGGACGAGCTCCGCGAACCGCGCCACCGCCTCGCCGTCCGACGAGTCCACTGTGTACTCACCGACGTTGACACCCTTGTCCAGCACCAGCTTCGCCGTCTCGGCGGCCGCGTTAGTGTCGATGTCGGTGATCACGACGTCGGCGCCCTCGTCGGCGAAGGCCAGCGCGGTCGCCCTCCCGATCCCGCTGCCCGCGCCGGTGATCACGACGAGCTTGTTCGCGAACCGCCCCGGAGCGCCCGCACTGTCCGATTCGGACACTCGCGATCGCTTGAGCGCCCGGGTTTCCTCGCCGCCCTCGACATGGTCGATCAGCTCGGCCGCGGCGTCGGCGATGACCTTCGGCTTGCTGCGGGCGACCCAGTGCGTGCCGATGATCCGCCGGACCCGCAGATCCGGGACCCAGCGCGAAATCTCGGTCTGCAACGGCGTGGTGACGAACGAATCCCCGCTGGGCGCGAGCACCTGCACCGGGATCTCGGCGGCACGCGGCGCGGGCCGGGACAGGCGCGGCAGCATGTTCGCGCGGTAGAGGTTGAGGCCGTGCACGCCGTCGGCCGTCTCCGGCGCGGCCTCCGCCGGCTCCATCCGCCGGATGATCGCGCGCATCGCCCCGGTGCGCCACAACAACTGCGGCAGCAGCGGGATCTGGAAGAAGCCGATGTACCAGGAGTGCAGGCCCTGCCCCAGCGCGTGCCGGAGCTTCCGCGGCGTCGGCTTCGCGACCTGCGCGCGGAACCACGCGCCCGCGTGATCGAGGCTCGGACCGGAGATCGACGTGTACGACGCGAGCCGCCCGCGCAGCGCGTCGCCGGTCACCGCGTGCCAGGCCTGGATCGAGCCCCAGTCGTGGGCGATCAGGTGGACCCGGCCGGCCGGCGCGACCTCGTCGACGACGGCCTTCAGGTCACTGGCCAGCTGGTCCAGCCGATAGGACCGGCGTCCTGACGGTTTGTCCGACTGACCCGCACCCCGCACGTCGTAGACCACGACGCGGTAGCGGGCGTCCAGCTCGGCGGCCACGCCGTCCCACATCGAGCCGTTGTCCGGATAGCCGTGCACGAGCACGACCGTGGGCCCGTCCTCGTTGCCGGTCACCTGGACCGAGAGGCGGACACCGTCGCTGGCGGTCACCCACTTGTGAGACATTCTGTCATGTTAGACAGTTTGTCAACAAGCGCGCGAGCGCAGCGCGAACCGGCCCCAGGTCCACACCGTGTCGAGCACCAGGACGGCGGTCCAGATCCGGCCCGCGTTCAACAGCCAGTGACCACTCCAGTTCCAGAACCAGCCCGCGTCATGCGGGCCGCCGAACACCGCTTCGACCGGCCAGCTGTACCCGGCGAACGCCAGGACGCCCTGCGCGAGGACGAACACGGCCACGTGCGCGCCCCAGTTCGCGAGCGGCTTCGCGCGGGTGTTCGTTCCGCGCTTCACCGGGTTGGCCTCTTGTGGCGGGACGTCGATCACCCCGGACACCGTGACACCGGGTTCCGAGGCTGGTTTTTCCTTTTGTGACAGCGTTTTCGCCTGTTCCACGGGAAACTCCGCGACTCCGATCCGCCGCACGGCACCCCGGACGACGAGTGCGCCGAGCACGAGCAGACCCGCCGCGCCGAAGCAGGCGACCCGCCAGCCGATGCCACCGGAGCCGTAGAGCTGCCCGGCCACGAAGGTGCCGATGGTCGCTCCGAGTAACGTCGCGCTCTCGTAGATCCCCATGCCCCGGCCGAGGCTGCCCCCGGCCGCTTCGGCCACCACGGCCTGTTCCACCGGCACCGCGGCGGCGAACGCGGCCGCCGAGAGGATCCACATCACCGCGATCGTCACCGGGTCCGGCGCGAACGCCAGCCCGGCCGCGAAGACCGCGCTCGCCAGCATCGCCAGCGCGAGCACCCGCGTCCGGCCGAGCCGCCGGACGAACCCGTGCAGGTATCCCGGCAGCACGCTGTAGACGATGAACCCGGGCAGGAACACCGCGGCGATCTGCCCCAGTTCCAGGTGATGACCGCGCTGCAGATGCAGCAGGAGCAACAGCGCGACGCCGCCCTCCGCGAGCGCCGTCAGCGCCACCAGGCCGAGCATCGGCCGCAGCCGCTTGCCCACTTGCCCGAGGCGCGGCGCTTCGAGAGCGGGCTCGCCACGTGGCGCCCGCGAGAAGCCCAGCAACGCCGCGGCGACCACACAGGCGACCGCGCCGAGCGCGAAGACGCCTCGGTAGTCGAGCCACTTGACCAGCGTCATCGCGACGACGAACGCGATCCACGTCCCGCCGCCCTCGGCGGCGAAGAGCCTGCTGAACGCGCTGTCGTCGGTGGACAGTCCCTCGCCGACTCTCGCCCGCAACGCCACCCAGAACAACGCGCCGCCCGCGCCGCCGAGCACCGCGCCCACGTAGGCGAGCCCGATCCCCGGCGTCACCGCGTACACCACAAAGGACAGTCCATAGAGGACAGCGCCGGCCGCGGCCACCCGGCCACGATCGGCGCGGTCGGCCAGCACCCCGGCCAGCGGCCGCACCAGGAACGAAACCAGCGTCTCCAGCGCGGTCAGCGCACCGACCTCCGCCGCCGAGGCACCCAGCTGGATCCCCACCCACAACGGCAGGAAGAAATCCAATACCTCGGCCGGCCCTTTGACCAGCGCCGCCGCGAGCTCGTTCTCCTCGCGGCGGCGCACCCCCTGATCTGCCACCCTCTCCCCTTTCGAGATACGAGCGTATCTTAAAACCGTCAGGGGCACACCACGTCCGTCGAAAGTAGGATGCGCCAGTGCCGAAGATCGTGGACCGGGCCGAGCGCCGCCGGGAGATCGCCGACGCGCTGCTGCGCCTGGTCGCCACGGGCGGCGTCGAGGCGGTGAGCGTGCGATCCGTGGCCGCCGAGGCAGGCGTGTCCGCGGGGGCGGTGCAGAAGTACTTCTCCACCAAGGAAGAGCTGTTCCGGTTCGCCCTCGACCTCACCGGCGAGTTCGTGGAGCAGCGCTGGACGCAGATCGACTACACCGGGAACCTCCTGGAGGTGCTGATCCGGCTGGTCGCCGAGACACTGCCGCTGGACGAGCAGCGCCGCGCCGAGTCGATCGTCATCAGCGCCTTCACCGCCCGCGCGGCGGTGCGTCCATCGTGGACGGACTTCGTCCGCGAGGGCTACGACGAACTCCACGACCTGACCGTGCGCTTCCTCGACGTCGCCCGCGAAGCCGGGCACGTCCGGACGGACCTGCCTGCCGGCAGGCTCGCCGACATCGTGATCGCGCTGGGCGACGGATTCGCCAACCGCATGCTGACCTGCGAGGACCCGCACGCGCTCCAGGACTCGCTCACCCTCGCGCTGCGTGAGCTGCTGGCGCCCCGCTGAGCCCGTGTCCGTCGATCGGTGGACAACCGGATTCCACTTCCCGGACGTCCCTGACGCACCTCCACCGGCAGCAGACTCGAGCCATGACCACAGCAGTGAGCGTGCGCGGTTTGCGCAAGGAGTATCCGGGGCACGTCGCCGTGGCCGGGCTCGATCTCGACATCCGGCGCGGCGAGGTGTTCGCGCTGCTCGGGCCGAACGGCGCGGGGAAGACGACGACCGTCGAGATCCTGGAAGGACACCGGGACCGCACGGCCGGTGAGGTCAGCGTGCTCGGCGAGGATCCCGGGCGAGCGGGCCGGGCCTGGCGGGCGCGGCTGGGCATCGTCCTGCAGACCGCGACCGACGCGGCCGAACTGTCCGTCGCCGAAACCGTGCGGCACTTCGCGAAGTACTACCCGAACCCGCGCGATCCCGACGAAGTAATCGACAAGGTCGGGCTGACCGAGAAGGCGGGGGCGCGGGTGAAGTCGTTGTCCGGCGGGCAACGGCGCCGGGTGGACGTCGCGCTCGGCATCGTCGGCCGTCCCGAACTGGTGTTCCTCGACGAGCCGACGACCGGGTTCGATCCCGAAGCCCGTCGCCAGTTCTGGGCCTTGATCGCGGGTCTCGCCGAAGAGGGCACGACGATCCTGCTCACCACGCACTACCTCGACGAGGCCGAGGCGCTCGCCGACCGGGTCGCGGTGATCGCCCGCGGCCGCATCGTCGCCGAAGACACGCCGCGTGACCTCGGCGGTCGCGCCGGGGCGGAGGCCACCGTGCGCTGGGTCGACCAGCGCGGCGAACACGTCGAGCGCACCGCCTACCCCACCAAGCTCATCGCCGAGCTCTCCACTGGGGGTGGGGAGCTCGGCGAACTGACCGTGACCAGGCCGAGCCTGGAGGACGTCTATCTGGACCTGATCGGAGACACTGAATGACCACGCTCGCCCTGCCCGGCACGTTCTCGCTGGGCCTGCTCCGCGGCGGCGCGGAACTGCGCCAGTTCTTCCGCAACAAGGAACAGGTGATCTTCACCTTCTCCCTGCCCGCGATACTGATGATCCTGCTCGGGTCCATTCTGGACGGTCCGACCGTGCAGGCGTCGGTCAGCTCGGGCCAGCTGCTCGCCGCGGGCATGATCGGCGCGGGCATCGTCTCGACGTCGTTCAACAGCATGGGCATCGGGCTGGCCGCCGACCGCGAAACGGGCGCGCTGAAACGGCTTCGCGGGACACCGATGTCCGCCGGGTCGTACTTCATCGGCAAGATGGTGCTGGTCGCGGTGACCAGCGCGGCCCAGTCGGTGCTGATGATCGCGGTGGCCGTGCTCATGTTCAAGCTGCACCTGCCCGCCGACCCCGCCCAGTGGCTGACGCTGCTCTGGGTGTTCGCGCTGGGCATCGTGTCCTGCACCCTGCTCGGCATTGTGATCAGCTCGGCGGTGCGCTCGACGAACGGCGTGGTCGCGCTGGTCAACCTGGTGTACCTGGTGCTGCAGTTCATGTCCGGGGTGTTCGTCACGCCCATCACGCATCTGCCGAAGGTTATGGTCTACGTCGCGTCGGTCTTTCCGCTGAAGTGGGTGTGCCAGGGTTTCCGCTCGGTGTTCCTGCCCAGCGAGGCCGCGGTTCAGGAAATGGCGGGGACATGGGAACTTCCGATGGTGGCGCTGGTGCTCGGCGCCTGGTGCGTGGTGGGACTTCTGCTGGCGAAGCTGACGTTCCGGTGGACGAACGAGAGCCGGTGAAGCCCCCGCGGCGGGACGCCTGGGACCGGTTCCACTGGCTGTGGGACGTGGTGTTCGGCGTCGCGTACCTCGGCACGGCCGCGTACATCCTGACCGACAACGCGGTGCCGGCGGCGAAACTGGTCGCCGTCCTCGCGCTGACCGGGATCGCGCTCGCCTACCTGCTGCAGGGACGTCGCGTCCTGTTCGCCGAGGACAGCGACCCCCAGCGGTGGCTATTCGCCGGTGCCCTGCTGGTCCTCATCGCCGTCGCGATGTTCGCCGACCCCACGGCGAGCTTCGGCCTGTTCATCGTCTGCCCGCTGGTGTACATCACGCTGGACTTCAAACCGGCCGCCGTGCTCACTACCACGGCGATCGTGCTGAGCCCGGTGGCCTCGATCGTCCACGACGGGATGGACAACGCGATACTGCGGTTCCTGGTGCCGATGCTCGCGATCATGATCGTGTTCAGCATGCTGATCGGGCGGTACATCACCCGGATCATCGAGGAGAGCAGCGCCCGCGCCGAGCTGATCGAGCGGCTGGAGGCCAGCCAGGCCGAGGTCGCCCGGCTCTCCCGTGAGGCGGGCACCGCGGCCGAGCGGGAACGGCTCGCCCGCGAGATCCATGACACGCTGGCGCAGGGGTTCACCAGCATCGTCACCCTCACCCAGGCCATCGAGTCCGAAATGGACACCGACCCGGCGGCGGCGCGGCGGCACCTCGAACTCGCGGCCCGCACCGCGCGCGAGAACCTCGACGAGGCACGGACGATGGTCGCGGCGCTCGCCCCCGCCGAGCTCACCGCGGGCTCGCTGGACGATGCCCTGCGGCGTCAGGTCGAACGGCTCGCGGACGAGACCGGCGTCGAAGCTTCGTACGAAGTGGACGGTTCACTGCCTTTGCTGCCGATGGCCGCAGAGGTGGTCCTGCTGCGGGCGGCGCAGGAGGCGTTGACGAACGTGCGCAAGCACGCAGCCGCGTCGGCGGTGTCCGTCCGAGTGTCCGTTGTGGACGATTCGGTACGGTTGCTGGTGCGGGACAACGGCGTCGGATTCGATCCGGCGGGCACGTCGGACGGGTTCGGGCTGCCGGGGATGCGGTCGCGGGCCGAGCAGGTCGGCGGACGGCTGACCGTCCGCAGTGGACCTGCCGGCGGGACGGAACTGACAGTGGAGGTGCCCGCGTGATCAGGATCATGCTGGTCGACGATCATCCCGTGGTACGCGAGGGACTGCGCGGGATGCTGGAGTCCGAAGCGGACTTCAGCGTCGTCGGCGAGGCGGGCTCCGGTGACGAGGCCGTCGCGCTCGACAACGTCAAGCAGCCCGACGTCATCCTGATGGACCTGCGGATGCCCGGCCTCGACGGCGTCGGCGCGACCAGGAAGATCCTGCGTCAGACACCGGGACGGCGGATCGTCGTGCTGACCACCTACGAAACGGACGCGGACATCCTGCGCGCCGTCGAGGCCGGCGCATCGGGGTACCTGCTCAAGGACGCGTCGCGGGCGGAGCTGGCCGGGGCGATCCGGGCGGCGGCGCGGGGCGAGACGGTGCTGGCGCCGTCGGTCGCCGGGAAACTGGTGAACCGCGTGCGGAATCCGGAATCTCCGCCGTTGTCGGCGCGGGAAGCGGAGGTGCTGCGGCTCGTCGCGAAGGGCGGGACGAACGCGGACATCGGGCGGGCGCTGCACATCAGCGAGGCCACGGTGAAGACGCATCTGCTGCGGGTGTTCGGGAAGCTCGGCGTGTCCGACCGGACGGCCGCGGTGACCACGGCGATGGAGCGGGGCCTCCTCGGCTGATGTGATTAGGCGGCGCACTCGCGTGATTGGGCGGGGATCTCGCGTGCCTGGATGGAGAACTCGCGTGCCTGGGCGGTCGGTTCGCGTACCTGGCGGGACGACTCGCGTACCTGGGCGGACGACACGGCGGGCAGAATGCTCGTCATGCTTGCTTCGACCGAACTCGCCCTGCTGCGCCGCGTGGCGCACGAGCAGGCCGCTTGCCGTGCTCCGTCCCTGGTCGCCGCCGTCGTGCGGGACGGGCAGGTCGCCTGGTCCGGGGCGCGCGGGCGGGTCGGCGACGCGCGCCCGGACGACGACACGCAGTACCGGCTGGGCTCGATCACCAAGACGATGGTCGCCACCGCCGTCATGCGGCTGCGGGACGAAGGCGCGCTCGATCTCAACGACCCGCTCGAACGGCATCTGCCGGGCACCGCGTTCGGCGGCGCGACCATCGCGCAACTGCTCTCGCATACCTCCGGGCTGACGTCCGAATCCCCTGGTCAGTGGTGGGAGCGCACGCTGGGCGCGGACTGGGAAGCCCTCGTCGGGAGCCTGGCGACCGGCGCGACGAAGCTGCGTCCCGGCGCGAAGTTCCACTACTCGAACGTCGGCTACGGCGTGCTCGGCGAACTGCTCGCCCGCAAGCGCGGGAGTGACTGGCTCACCGTGCTGCGTACGGAGATCCTCGGCCCGCTCGGCATGTCCCGCACCAGCCCGCACCCCGAAGGCAAGCACGCGGAGGGGCTCGCGGTGCACCCGTTCGCGGACCTGCTGCTGCCGGAACCGAGCCCGGACGCGGGCGCGATGGCCCCGGCCGGGCAGCTGTGGTCGACGGTCACCGACCTCGGCCGCTGGACGGCGTTCCTCGGCGGACAGGGCAGCGGCGACGTCCTGACCGAGGAGACACTCGCCGAGATGCGGACCATGGTCACCGTCGACGACGCCGACAACTGGACCACCGGGTTCGGGCTGGGCCTGATGGCACTGCGGTACCAGGGACGGCGGCTGACCGGGCACACCGGGTCGATGCCCGGGTTCCTGGCGTGCACGCTGAGCGACCCGGCCACCGGCACCGGCGCGCTGGTGCTGACGAACTCGACCGGCGGCGTCGGCATCACCCAGCTGTGCCTCGACCTGATCACGATGACCGAGGAGCTGGAGCCGTCGCTCCCCGAGGAGTGGCAGCCGTCCACTGTGGACACGAAGCTGCTGGAGCTGACCGGCCTGTGGCACTGGGGCCCGACGCCGTATCACCTGCGGCTGCTGCCGGACGGCTGCTTCTCGCTGTACCCGGCCGACGGCGTCGGTCGCGCATCGCGGTTCCGGCCGGTCGAGGGCGACACCTGGCTCGGCCTCGACGGCTACTACGCGGGCGAGACGCTCACGGTCGGCCGCGACGCCGACGGCGTCCCGAACCACCTCGACCTGGCGACCTTCATCTTCACCCGTACGCCATACGACCCGGCCGCCCCGATCCCCGGCGGCGTCGACCCCGAAGGCTGGCGCTGACCCGCCCGCGAGTCCCACGTTCAGGAGGCCGAGTCCCACAGCGAGGAGCCCGAGTTCCACAGTCACGACGTTGGGTACGAGCCACGCGAATGGGGCACTCGGGCACGTGAACGTGGGACTCGGGCGCGCGAACGTGGGACTCGCGTGTTCCAGATGGTGGGCAGTGCGGTACCGGAGGGAGCTGGGGCGTCCCGGCCTGAGAGACTGCGCACATGACCGACGCAGCTGAGTTGACCATCCCCGCAGAGCTCAAGCCGGCCGACGGCCGCTTCGGCTGCGGACCGTCGAAGGTCCGCGGCGAGCAGCTGAGCGCGCTGGCGGCCTCCGGTTCCACCTACCTGGGCACGTCCCACCGCCAGAAGCCGGTCAAGTCCCTCGTCGGGCGCGTCCGCGCGGGCCTGACCGAACTGTTCTCCCTGCCCGAGGGCTACGAGGTGATCCTCGGCAACGGCGGCACGACCGCGTTCTGGGACGCCGCCGCGTTCGGCCTCGTGCGCGAGCGTGCGCAGCACTTCACCTACGGCGAGTTCTCCTCGAAGTTCGCCACCGTGACCAAGGGCGCCCCGTTCCTCGCCGACCCGATCGTGGTCAAGGCCGACCCGGGCAGCGCGCCCGAGATCGCCTATCAGTCCGGCGCCGATCTGGTCGGCTGGGCGCACAACGAGACCTCGACCGGCGTCGCGGTGCCGGTCCGCCGCCCGGCGGGCAGCGAGGGGGCGCTCGTCGCGATCGACGCGACGTCCGGCGCCGGTGGCCTGCCGGTCAAGGCCGCGGACTTCGACGTCTACTACTTCGCGCCGCAGAAGTCGTTCGCCTCGGACGGCGGACTGTGGATCGCGCTGGCCTCGCCCGCCGCGGTCGAGCGGATCGGCGAGATCGGCGCGAGCGACCGCTGGGTGCCGGAGTTCCTGTCGCTGACCACCGCGCTGGACAACTCGCGCAAGGACCAGACGTACAACACCCCGGCGGTGTCGACGCTGTTCCTGCTGGCCGACCAGATCGAGTGGATGCTTGGCCAGGGCGGCCTCGACTGGACGACGGCACGCACCAAGGACTCCTCGACCCGGCTGTACGAATGGGCCGAGAAGACCGCCTACACGACGCCGTTCGTGGCCGACCCGGGCTTGCGTTCGCAGGTCGTCGGCACCATCGACTTCGCCGACGAAGTGGACGCCTCGGCCGTGGCGAAGGTGTTGCGCGCCAACGGGATCGTCGACACCGAGCCGTACCGCAAGCTGGGCCGCAACCAGCTGCGCGTCGGCCTGTTCCCGGCCATCGACCCCGATGACATCAGCAAGCTCACGCAGAGCGTCGAGTACGTCGTCGAGCGGCTTTCCTGACCCTCAGCAGCAGTCGTGCGTCGGTGCCCCGGCCCTCGCGGCCGGGGCATCGGTCTGTACGGCCGTTTCGACGTCGGCGAGCACCTTCGCCCGCGTCGCGCGGTCGAAGACCCGGCCACGGCTGATCACCGTGTCGATCCGGCGCACCGCGCCGATGCCGGCGAGCGGATTCGCGTCGAGCACCACGAGATCGGCGGCCTTGCCCACGGTGACCGTCCCCGCGGTGTCCTGCCTGCCCAGGTAGCGCGCCGCGTCGCGCGTCACCGTCTGGAGGGCCTGCATCGGCGACAACCCCGCCTGGACGAGGAATTCGAGATCGTCGTGCAGGCCGAATCCGGGGAACGAGTACGGATTCAGGCAGTCGGTGCCGCCGATGACGCCGACACCCGCGCGGTAGGCGTCGCCCAGCAACCCGAGCAGCGCCTGGAAGTACGCCTCCCGCTCGGCGATCTCTCGCGGGGTGACCGGCGCGAAGACCTTGATGCGCTCCTTCCAGTAATCCCGCAGTGACGGCTGTACGTACCGCAGCCGGGGATCGTGCGCATAGGTCTCGGCGGGTGCGGAAATGACGCGGTTCACGATCAGTGTCGGGGACAGCCAGGATCCATTGTGGACCAATAACTCGAACAACGCCCGCGCGCGGGCGGGGCTGTGGCTGAGCGTGCCCTGGCGGTCGAGCTCGGCGACCAGGTTGTAGAACGCGCGCGGCGCCGCCGGGTCGAACGGCCGGCCCGCGAGCTGCGCGAGGAACTCGTCCCGCCGGGTCGAGGTGTGGATGCCCATGCCGTACAGGTGCTCGAAACTGCGCTGACCGGCGGCACTGGCCTCGGGAATGGTGACGCGGTAGGGCCAATGCCCGCCGAACGGGAGACCCAGCCGCCCGCACTCGCCGGCAACCGCTCCGAAGGCGTCCCGGCCCAGGTACGAGTAGACCTTCACGAACTCCGCGCCCTCGGCCTTCGCGGTACGCACGGCCGCCCTCGCTTCGTCCTCTGTGGACACTTGGACGACCGGGGGCTCCAGCAGCGACACCGGTCCGTCGATGATGCCACTGGCCAGCACGATCCGGGGACCGAGCAGCTCCCCGCGTTCGATCCGGTCCCGGACGACCCGGTTCTCGGGGTAGCCCCACATCTCGCGGATCGTGGTCACGCCGTTGACCAGGTGCAGCGCCGGGAACGCGACCATGTCGGCGCCGTGGGTGTGCATGTCGCACAGGCCGGGGACGACGTACTTGCCGCGGCCGTCGAGCACCCGCGCGCCCTCGGCGGGTGGCAGGTCGGCGGGTGGCCCGATCCAGGCGACGCGGTCACCGACCAGCACGATCGCGACGTCGGAACGGGCCGGGGCACCGGTCCCGTCGATCAACGTCACCGGCGTCAGCACGACGACGTCGGAGCCCGCCGCCGCGGCTTCCTGCGCGAACACCGCAGGCGCGAGGCCCGCCGCCGCAAGTCCGGCTCCACTCGTCGCCAGCCAGCGCAGGAAGTCACGCCTGCCCACCTCGCACGCCACCACAGGCCACCCTTCAGCACGATCCCTCGCCCATTCAACCGGCCTTGCACATCGTGTGGGATCTTCCATCGTGCTCAATCGCCCAATTGCCTTCCCGCGTGCTGAATCGGGCAAGCTCCGAGGCGCCTCACCGCGAGGCCCCTCGGAACATCAGGCGAGGGCCTGGGTGGGTGGCAGCCGGGCTGCACGCATGGCGGGATAGGCACCGGCGATGGCCCCGACGGCGGCGGACACGGCGACGCCGCCAACCAGCGCGACGGGTGGAAGCACGGCCGGCCAGCCCTGGCTCAGCGCGTACCCCGCCGTGACCGCGACGCCGAGCAGTACGCCGACGAGCCCGCCGAAACCGGACAACAGCACCGATTCGGCGAGAAACTGACCACGCACCTGACGCTTCGTCGCACCCAGCGCTCGCCGCAGCCCGATCTCACGACGGCGTTCCAGCACCGAGATCACCATCGTGTTGGCCACCCCGACCCCGCCGACGAGCAGCGCCACCCCGCCGAGACCGAGGAACAGCGCGTCGTAGGTGGTCTTCGTCAGTTGCTGCGCGGCGAGCGCGTCGGACGGCCGCTGCACCTCGACCTCGTTGGGCGCGGCCGGGTTCAGCGTCGCGCCGAGCACCGATCGCACACTGTCCACTTCGGACTCCTGCGCCCGGACATACACGGTGCTGGGGTGCCCGTCGAAGCCGAGCAACGTCCCGGCGGCCTCCCAGCCGACCAGCACCGACCGCTCGACCTCCGGCGCGAGCGGCATCGGGTCGAGCACCCCGGCCACGGTGAACCAGACGTCACCGATCAGCACCTGCGGCGGCCGCGCGGGATCCATGTGGTCGACCCCGAGCCGCGCGGCGGCCTCGGAACCGAGCACGGTCACCGGGTACCGCTGGTTCGCCGCGTTCAGGAACTCCCCGGCCCGCACCTTGCCGCCGAGCACGGACAGCAGGTCCGGATGCGCGGCGAACACCGAGAGCCCGGACGTGTCGTCCTTCGGGATGTGGTCGTTGCGCCGCACCTTCGCGTCGACCCTGCCGGTCTCGACCGCGCCGGTGACCGGGGCGATCCGCTTGACCATCGGGATGACGCCGTCCGGGAGTGTCGCGTTCTTCCCGAACAACGTCTTCCCCGGCCCCGCCTTGAGCAGGTTCGTGCCCATCGCGGCGAGCTTGTCCTGCAACGCCTGCGCCGCCGACGCGGGGACCGCGAGCACGGCCACCATCGCCGCGACGCCGATCGCGATGCCAAGCGCCGACAGCATCGCCCGCACCGGCCGGGTGCGCATCCCATGTGCGCCAAGGGAAACCACATCCGACAGCCCGAGCCGCACGGGCGGTGGCGGGGCGACCGGCGCGCTCATCGCGGCGCCTCGGTCAGCGAACCGGACATCGGCCCGGCCATCGAACCGGTGTCGAGCCGTACCGCCCCGTCCAGGATCTCGATCCGTCTCGGCAGGCCAGCGGCGATCTCACGGTCGTGCGTGATGATCACGATCGTGGTGCCGTCGGAACTCAGCTGACCCAGCAGGCCGAGCACCGCCGCGCCGTTGCCGGTGTCGAGGTTCCCGGTCGGCTCGTCCGCGAGCAGGATCGGCGGGGTGTTGACCACGGCACGCGCGATCGCGACCCGTTGCCGTTCCCCGCCGGACAGCTCGCCGGGGAAATGCGAGGACCGGTGCGCCAGCCCGACCCTGTCCAGTGCGGCAAGCGCTTTCTCCCGGCGTTTCCGTTTCGGCACCCCGCTGTAGAGCAGCCCGGTGCACACGTTGTCCACCGCGCTGACGCCCTCGCTGAGAAAGAACTGCTGGAACACGAACCCGATCCACCGCGAGCGCAACGCGGAAAGCTTCCGGTCGGGCAACTCCGCGACGTCGTTGCCGCGGATCTCGATCCGGCCGGTGCTCGGCCTGTCGAGCGTGCCCATCAATTGCAGCAGGGTGGATTTCCCGGAGCCGGACGGGCCGACGATCCCGGCCATCTCACCGTCCGATAAGGACAGTGAGACGTCGCGCAGCGCGGTGACCCCGCCGGGATACGTGCGCGACACCTCGTGCACGGCGAGTACCGGAGTCATGACGTGGTCACCACCCGCATACCCTCGCGCAGCCCGTCCCCGCCGACCTCGACCTTGCCGCCGCTGAACAATCCGGTCTTGACCCCGATCAGCCTGCGCTGCCCGTTTTCGTCTGCCTCGACGGCATAACCGCCTTCCGCGAGGGCGAGCAACGCCCCGACCGGCACCGCCAGAATTCCTTTGTGGACATCTTTGGTGAACCGGACGGTCGCCGGGGCGGTGTCGAGCGAGCCCGCGACTCCGGGATCGTCCAACGTGACCCGGACGACGATCTTCGGCTTACCGTCGTCCTGCCCCTGCGCGTCCTTGCCGTTCTCGGCGGTCCGGCCGACTTCGGCGACCGTGCCGGTCGACGTCCGGCCGTTCACCACGACACCGACCTTCGCACCCCGCGTGGCGAGGCCCTGCTTCGCGACGTCGAGCTTGACCTCCACGACGCGCCCGGTGCCGCTGTACTTGAGCACGTCGCCCGCGGCGGGCCCGCCGAGCTGCGCCGACACCGAAGCCACGCGAATCTCGCCCGGCGCGAGGACGACATCACCCTGGCCGAACGTCCCGGTCTGCTCGAGCCCGAGCGACTTCTGCCACCGCTTCACCGCCGCGGCCGTGGCCGCCGTGAACTTCTCGTCCGGCGTGCCGAAGCCACCGAATCCCAGTGCCTGAAGGTTTTCCTCCAGCTCCTTGACGTCCGGTCCCTTGTCCACACCATCGGAGAGGTCGCGATAGAACGGCAGGTTCCCGTAGAACAACGGCACCGGTTTGGCGTCCACGTGGTACACCGGCTTTCCTCTGCCGATGGTGTCCCCTGTGGACGGCAGCGCGGTGATCGTCCCGTTCTTCTTGCCCGCCAACGGATTTTCCTTGCCGTACCCGAGTTGCCCGTCGACGTCCTGTTCCTCGCTCAGATCGGTCTTGACCACTTCGGCCGTAGCGACGGGTTTCGGCGGCGGCGTCGCGCTCGGGCTGCCGGAGGCGACCTGGGTCATGATCACCACCGAGGTCGTGCCGAGCACCACGATCGCGGCCGCCGCGGCGATGAACCAGCGCGTCCGGCGCCGTGTCCTGTGCTGGTTCATTTCCGCGCCGACATTCCCAGCCCGAGGCCACAGGCCTTCGCCGCTTCTTCGAACTTCGAGTCACCCGCGTCGATCGTGATGCCCTGGCCACCGCCGTTGGGATCCGGATCGGACATGTTCACGCCGTGCTCGCGCATGCACTTGGCCTGCTGTCGCTGTTTGTCCAGCTCCTCGGGCGTCGGCTTCTTGGGCTCGCCGCCGTTGGGAAGAAGCTTCTTGCAGGCCGCGGTCGCCCCCTCCATCTTCGTGTCTCCCGGCTGCATCGCGGGGAGCGACATCATCCCGCCGTCCGTCGGATCGGGCATGTCGACGCCGTGCTCGCGCATGCACTTGGCGTAAGCACGCATCGCGTCCATGTCCGCGGCCTTGCCGGTCTGCCCATCGCCTGCCGCCGCGGGCGCCTGGCTCCCGCTTTTCGGCGGCGTCGAAATCGAGGCGACCTTCGAACCGCCGTCGCCGGACGAACATCCGGCCAAAACGGCCAGTGCCACCCCGGCTCCGAGGATCGCCATCCGCGTTTTCATCCGCATCTCCCTTTCGCTCGAAGGGGCGGATCCGGCCCCCGACGAACCGGACCCGCCTCGGAGGGGATTTCTACGGACCGGGTGATTTCCGCGCGTTAAGCGAAGTTGTTTATCCGGTGCTTATGTCCCCGCGGTGCAGACTGACCGGCGTGCGTGTGCTGGTAGTGGAGGACGAGCTGTTGCTCGCGGATTCGATCGCCGAAGGATTGCGTCGTTATTCGATGGCGGTCGACGTCTGCTACGACGGCGAGCAGGCGCTGGAACGCGTCGGCGTGCACGGCTACGACGTCGTCGTCCTCGACCGCGATCTGCCCAAGGTGCACGGCGACGACGTCTGCTCGGCGGTGGTCGCGGCGGGCGGCGAAGCGCGGGTGCTGATGCTCACCGCGGCCGCCGAGATCACCGACCGGGTGAACGGCCTCGGTCTCGGCGCGGACGACTACCTCACCAAGCCGTTCGCCTTCGCCGAGCTGGTCGCCAGGGTCCAGGCCCTTTCCCGGCGGGCCCGCCCCGCCTTGCCGCCGGTGCTGGAAAGCCACGGCGTCGTGCTCGACCTGCCCCGGCACCAGGCCTCCCGCGACGGCCGGTTCCTGCCGTTGTCGCCCAAGGAGTTCGCGGTACTGGAGGTGCTCATGCGCGCGAGCGGCACGGTGGTCAGCCCGGAGGATCTGCTGGAAAAGGCGTGGGACGAGCACGCGGACCCGTTCACCAACGCCGTCCGGGTCGCCGTGATGACACTGCGGCGCAAGCTGGGCGAACCCCCGGTCATCGAGACCGTGCCGGGCGCGGGCTACCGGTTCGGCGGAACGCGATGAAACGCGTCCGGCTGTCGGTGCGCACCCGGCTCACCGCGCTCTACGGCGGCCTGTTCCTGCTGGCAGGCGTGGCCCTGCTGGTGATCAACTACCTGCTGGTCGACAGTTCCCTGCCCGAACCCGCGAAGTACGCGAGCACCGCCGTGGCGGCCCGCCTGCCCATGGCCGAGACGCTCTCGCCGTCGACGACGTTGGAGGTCAGCCCGGCCGGCGTCGTCGCCGGGGTGGCGACCGACGTCGTCGCGGACTACCGCAGCTCGACACTGTCCACTTTGGTGCTCGGCTCGGCGGTGGCACTGCTGGTCGCGGCCGCGCTCGCGGTGCTCTTCGGCTGGCTCATGGCGAGCCGGGCGCTGCGGCCGCTGCACGACATCACCTCGACCGCGCGGAAGCTGGAGGCGGGCAAGCTCGACCGGCGCATCAACCACGCCGGCCCCGACGACGAGCTCAAGGACCTCGCCGACACCTTCGACGGCATGCTCGACCGGCTCGCCGAGTCGTTCGACAGCCAGAAACGCTTCGTCGCCAATGCCTCCCACGAGCTGCGGACGCCATTGGCCGTGCAGCGCACCCTGATCGAGGTCGCGCTCGCCGATCCGGCGGTGACCCCGGAACTACGCAAACTCGGCACCCATCTGCTGCACACCAACGAACGCAGCGAGCGGATGATCGAGGGCCTGCTGGTGCTGGCCCGCAGCGATCGCGGCCTGGCCGCCCGCGCGCCGGTGCGGCTCGACGAGGTCGTGCGCTCGGTCGTCCGGACAACGTCGGCGCAGGCCGAGGCGGCCGGGGTGACCGTCGAGACGCGGCTGCGGCCGCGGACCGTCGCGGGCGATCCCGTGCTGCTCGAGCGGCTGGTGACGAACCTGGTGAGCAACGCGATCGACTACAACGTCCGTGGCGGCTGGGTGCACGTCGATGTCAGCGGCGAGCCCGCGCTGGCGGTGCGGAACTCGGGCCAGGCGGTGCCCGCGGAAAGCGCCGCGGAACTGTTCGAACCGTTCCGGCGCGGCACCCCCGACCGCACCGGCCCGGCCACACACGCCGGACTGGGGCTGTCGATCGTGCGGTCGGTCGCCGAGGCACACGGCGGTGCCGCCGCGGCGCGGGCGAATCCTCGCGGCGGCCTGACCGTCGACATCCGGCTGCCCGGCTGACCGCGGAAGTACACCCAATCGTGACGCACAGTATTCGGCGCGTCACACACACCGGTTTCGCTACGGTGGCAGAGGATGCGTGACACAAAGATCAAGAGTGAAACAGGTCGGCCAAGGCTCGGCGCGCCTCGCACGTCAAGCCGACGCGCCGTTCTAACGTAAGCACCCACAAAGGTGAAGAATCGGGGAGGCGAACAATGCGCGCGCTACGGGTGGTCGGGCTGCACGAGGACGGAAAGTCCATCGTGTGCGAAGACCCGGCGAGCCGTACGCGCTTTCTGCTCCCGGCCGATGAGAGACTGCGCGCGGCGGCGAGGGGTGACATCACCCGGCTGGGCCAGATCGAAATCGAGTTGGAGAGCCAGATGCGGCCACGCGAGATCCAGGCGCGAATCCGGGCCGGCGAGTCCGTCGAGCAGGTGGCGAGCAGTGCCGGGGTGCCGGTGCAGCGCGTCGAGCGATTCGCCTACCCCGTACTGCTGGAGCGGTCCCGCACCGCCGAACTCGCCCAGAGCGCGCACCCGGTCCGCGAGGACGGCCCCGACGTGCAGACGCTCGGCGAGGTGATCGCCTACGCCTTCGGGGTCCGCGGTCACGACTACACACAGGCGAAGTGGGACTCCTGGCGCGGCGACGACGGCCGCTGGGTCGTCGTGCTGCAGTGGAAGGCGGGCCGTTCGGACAACCGCGCGCACTGGTCGTTCTCGCCGGGAGCACACGGCGGCACCGTGCACGCGCTGGACGAGAACGCCGAGGGCCTGCTCAACCCGAACTCCTACCGCGCGCCGCGCACCGTGCGCGCGCTGGACCCGGCCCGCGAGCCCGCCGTGCAGCCGACGCTGGACTCCGCGGAAGGCCCCGAGGTCAAGGCGATCGAGGCACCACGAACCGAGCCCGAGCACGACCCGGAGGACGACACGCGCGAGATCCCGCGTGTTCCGCCGGAGGGCGACGAGGACGCTCTGGCGGCCGACGAACAGCCACAGCGGACCAAGGCGAAGAAGAATCATCCGATCGTGCCGTCCTGGGAGGACGTGCTCCTCGGAGTCCGCACCCAGCGCGGCTGACCGTCCTGCCGTTAAGGCCGCCTTACGGACGTCTGACGCCCATAAGGTGGCCTTAACGGCATTTCAGGCGTCGAGTTGCAGGAGCAGGGATTTCGGGGCGACCAGGCGGTAGGCGTCGCGGACGATCTCGGCGATTTCGGCCCAGTCGACGTCCACGTCCAGCCGGACACCGAGCCAGCCGCGGTGCCCGACGTACGGCGGCCTGAAGAACCTGTCCGGCTCGCTGCCGACCAGTTCCTCCTGCGCGCCCGGCGGCGCGGGACACCAGAACGCGAGCCTGTCGTCGTGATGGCGGTCGGCGAACATCACGAACGTCTTCTTGCCCCGCACGAACCAGGCCGGCTCACCGTGGCTGAGCCGTTCGGTGGTTTCCGGTAACGCCAGGCACACCTGACGGAGCCTCGTCAACGCGTCGTCGGCCATGGCACCAGTATCCCTGACCACGGGTTTCCGGCTAGGCTGTCACGCTGGGAGAGGGAGTGATCATGGACGGTTACCGACTGCAGGTCGACGCACTGGGCAAACTCATCGGCGAGCTGCGTACCGCCGCCGACGACATGGCGGGCGCGAACAAACAGCTCTCGGCGGCCCGTGATCTCGGCGGCCTCGGCGATCCGGCGCTGGGCAAGGCCGCCCGCGAGTTCGAGGACACCTGGGAGTACGGGATCGGCGAGCTGGGCAAGGCCGCCGGACAGGTCACCGAACGCCTCGAACGCGCGAAGCAGCGATACCAGCAGGTCGAAGACCTCTATCACAAACAGCTCGAGGAATGGTCACCCGACGAATTCGACGAGTGGTCCACCGACGACGGCATGGTCGGCGGCGGCTACACCGGCGGGATCCGCGGCATCCTGGCCGGTGGCCAGTGAGCTCCACCGGCACGATCGACAGCTTCGAGGCACTCGGTTTCGACCCCGCGCCCGGCGATCTCGCCCAGGTCTCCACCATCGCCGAGAAGTACCGGACGGTCGCCACCGGTCTCACCGACGCGCTGGAGTCGCTGCAGGCGATCGTCCAGAAGAAGGGCGAGATCTGGCAGGGACAGGCCAGCGAGGCGTTCGCCCGCCGCGTCGGCAAGCTGCCCGGCTACCTCGACGCCGCGGCCCGCTCGATGACGCAGGCAGCGCAGGCGGTCAGCCGGTGGGAGGGCGACCTCGGCACGTTGAAGGCGCAGGCACGGGAGTTGGAGGTCAAGGCCCGCCAAGCCGCCGAAGCCGCGCAGGCGGCCAGGAACAACCCTGATTTCGCGCTGGCCGGCCAGACGTTCCCGGACGAGCCTTCGCTCAAGCTCGCACAGAACCTCCTCGACGACGCGGGCCGCAAACTGCAGGAAGCGATCGACGGCTGCGAAAACATCCAGGAAGCCGCGAAACGCGTCCTAGAGCAGCACGGCAAAATCGCGCAAGAAGTCGCCGCCGAGCTGACCCGCGCCCGCGAGCTGGCACCCGAGGAGCCGGGCCTGCTCGACGAGGTCGTCGGCGCTCTGACCAACGCCGTCAAGGATTTCGCGAACGACGTCGCCGACGTGGCGGACAAGATCGGGAACTTCGTTCAGGACCACGCGAACACGATCGCCAAACTGTCCGATGTGGCCGGTGACATCGGCAACGGCCTGAGTGTGCTCAGCGAAGCCCTTCCGCCGCCGGTGCAGGAGATCGTGGGCGGCGTGGCGACCGGGCTCGGCGTCGTCGCGCTCGCCGGGCACGCCTCGGCGAAGGCCGCCGGTGCCGAGGTCTCCGACCAGACCCTCATCATGGACTCGATCGGCGCGGGCACCTCGCTGATCGGCACGCTCGTCCCGGACACCGCGCTCGCGGCGAAGGTACTCGGCTACGGCGCCGTCGACCTGCAGATCTTCAGCGAGACGCCGGTATTCGGGAAGCGGGCGAACAAGGAAGGCCCGATCGCCGACTTCCTGAACTACTGGATTCCGCGCAACCCGTCGCAAGCCGTGTCCGCAGCCGCGGGGGTCCTCGCGCCGCCACTGCTCGCCGTGCATCCCGCGATCAACGCGGCGACCGACGGGATGAAGGAAGACAGCAAACTCGAACGCCGCGAGCAACTCGACCGCAGCCGGGTCTGGGAGTAGGCGATGAGCACACCGACGCTGCCCCAGGTCCGGGTCGACCTGCCACCCGGCTTCGCTGGCCTGCCGATCAGCACCTCCGACGAGCAGAACGCCGCACAGGTCTGGGCACTCGCGGGCAAGGTCGCCGAGGAAACCGGCCAGTCCCGCGAGGAGTTCGCCCAGTACCTCCACGCGCTGACGCCAGGGCTCGCCGAACAGGGCGTCCGGCTGTTCGGCCGGTTCGCCGTCGGCGACGACAACCCGGGCCTCGCGACGCTCACCGTGGCGATCCAGGCGTGGCCGGCGCGCCCACCCGAAGGCTTCGGCGACAACCCGCACATCGTCGCGGCCGCACTCGCCGAGCAGTATCGCGAGCGGCATCCCGGCGCGGACGCCCGTGCGATCCCGTTGGCCATCGGCCCGGCAATGGTCGCGGTCGAACAGGGCGAGTTCCGCCTGCCGCCCGCGGTCACCGGCGACGACGAGGTCGTCCGGCCGGGATTGCGGATCGAGGTCCAGATCCCGTTGCCGGACAACGCCGGTCTCGCCGTGCTGAGCGTCGTCAGCGGCGACGAGGCGCAGTGGGAAGCGGTCGTGGAGCAGACACGCCTGATCGCCAACAGCGTGCGAGTGGACGAAGCGTGCTGAACACGCTGCACCCGATGTCCACGCCACCCACGTGGCCGCAACAGCTGTGGCTGCTGCGCGTGGGCGAACTGCGCTACCGGTTCTTCACCGGACGTCCCATCGTGTACGTCTTCCCCGAACAGTGGGGAGTCGACGCCGGGACGATCCGCCGGATCGCCTACGAACGCCGCTACGTCGAGATCGAGCCCGAGCAGCCGGGTTCGCTGCGCTTCCAGTACGCCCCGCAGTCGGTCGCCAGGGTGTCGCCCTACGACAACTACGAGCCCCAGCCGGACGCGAGCCGGGGACGTCAGCTGCTGAATCACCTCGTCGGCGAAGACAAGGTGTGGATCAGCGTCCGGCAGGCGAAGATGTCGCGGCAGCACATCGTGGACGTCGCGCGGTCGGAGGGAATGCACGTCGCGGCCGACGTCGCCGACGAGACCGATCGGATCCTGCTGTTGAAGCGGGACAGACCGTCGGGCAGGGATACCTGGAACACCAGATTCCTGCGCTGGTTCACCCGCGGTTACCTCCGTGCCCTCGGCATCGCCGTGCTCGCCGCAGCAATCCTCACCATCTGGACACTCAGCCGCTTCTACGGAGCAGCCGTCCTGTGGTACCTGCTCATCGTCGGGCTATTCTTCGGGTTAGGCGCGGCCGCGCTCACGGTGTTCCCCCGTTCGTCGCGCGTGAGCTGGCTGGCCGCGAAGTTCGACGGCAGCCCGTCGGTCCAGCTCTTCCAGTCCTCCTACCGGCTCTCCCACGACCTCATCTGCGAGATCGCCGCGCTGCACGGCTATTTCTTCGCGGGCATCATGAGCACCGATCGCCGCTACGCGACCATGATGTTCCGGCGATGCGGCCCCGGCGAACCCGAGGTCGCGCACGACATCCCCCAGACACCGCCGCGGTACGACACCCCAGCGCCCCAGCCGTCCCCAAGCCGGGAACGCCGGCTGCGCAAGCGTCTCTCGGGTGCCGACGAGGTTTGGATCAGCCTCCTGCACGCCGGGCTGCCGAGGCAGTACGTCGTCGACGCCGCCCGCGACGCGGGGCTCACGGTGTCGGTGGAACTCGCGGACGCGACCGACCGGCTGATGCGGTTGAGCCGCGATCCGTCCCCGCCCCGGTTGCCGCTGCCCGAGCCACAGGGTTTCCGGTGGCCTCGGATGACGCTGATGGTCTACCTGATCCCCGTGCTCTGGCTGATGTTCTGCTTCGCAGGGTCGGCTGTCGCGTCGCTCGCGTTCGACAGCCGGGTCGTCGCGGGCACCTTGTTCGGCTGCGGTGTCCTGCTCGCTCCACCGCTGGTCTTCGTGCTGCGGCTGTTTCCCCGCTCCACCAAGGTGGGCTGGCTCGCGCGGGAGTTCACCGGGAAGAACGGCGTCACGCTGTTCGTGTCCACCTTCGGGGTCTCGCTCGGCCTCGCCACGCAGATGGCCGCCGCATACGGGTACTTCCCCGCGGGACAGAACATGACACCGGCGCAGGGCACGTTCGTCAGTTTCGTCAAGTACCTCCCGGGAGGAGCACGGTGAGCAATCCCGAACTCGTCGAGGAGATGCGCTGGCAACTGCGGCGCATCACCGAACAACGGGCGAAGAACGATCAGCTGCTCACCGAACTCGCACGGACGACCAGCCGGGTCAGCTCCCCCGACGGTTCCGTCACCGTGGCGACCGGTCCGGACGGCGAAGTCCTTGAGGTGAAGCTGACGCCGGAAGCCATGAAGCAGGACGCCGACGCGCTGGGCCACCTCATCACCACGGTCCTGCGTGGCGCCCGCACCGCGCCGAAACCCGCCGAGCCGGCCGAAGAAATCGCGCCGGAACACGAAGAGCCGTACGAGAACACGATCTTCGACGCCTGATCTTCTACAGCACCACGACGAGCACGGCGATCCAGGCGATGACGATCCCGGCGGCGGCACCGAACACCGCCCAGCGCACGATCGGGATGCGCCTGCCCAGCCACAGCGAGGGCGCGATGCCCGCGGTGACGACGACCGTCGCGGCCAGCGCGAGCCAGCTGCTGGTCTCCCGAGCCAGCGTCCTCGCCAGCGCGAGCATCGCAACGACCACCAGCACCGCGGCGAAGGCCGACACGGTGAGCCCCGTGAGCCACGGCGTCGGCTCGTCGCCCTGACCGCGCGGGCCGAACAACTGCTCGGCGAAGCGGACACGGGCGGTTTTGGCTCGCGACGGCGGATCGACCACGGTTTCGGCACCGGTCACCGGATCCACGAACCGCACGGTCGTGCCCATCACGGCGGCCAGCCGCGCGGCGAGCTGCCGTCCACGCTGCGAGACGACCTGTGCCGGTTCGCCCGAACCGGTCTCCGCGCGGGACACCGCCGAGGCCACGCGCGCCCACTCGTGCAGCGCCTGCGCGAGGTCGGACCCGATCGCGAGACGGTGCGGATCGACCTCCCGCGCCTGCTCGCCGCCTGGCCCGGCCAGCACCGCGCGTTCGCCCTTGACCCGCAATTCCATAGTCATTCGCTCCCGGTGTGGCGACGGTTCCGCCACCTTAGCGGTCAGCACCCTGGAGTTCGTAGAACGCGACGGCCGCGGCGGTGGCCACGTTGAGCGAATCGACGCCGGGCACCATCGGGATCCGGACGGCGAGATCCGCGGCGGACAGCGCCTCCTCCGACAGCCCCGGCCCCTCGGCGCCGAGCATCAGCGCGACCTTGCCCGGCGCGTGCTCGCGCACCGCGCGCAACGGCACGGAATCCGCCCGCGGTGTCAGCGCGGCCACCCGGAAACCCTTCTCCCGCAACAGATCCAGCCCGCCCGGCCACTCGTCGAGGCTCGCGAACGGGACGCGCAGCACATGCCCCATCGACACCCGCACGCTGCGCCGGTACAGCGGATCCGAACAGCCCGGCCCGAGCAGCACCCCGCCGACACCGAGCGCGGCCGCGTTGCGGAACAACGCGCCGAGGTTCTCGTGGTCGCCGACGCCTTCCAAGACGGCGACCACGCCGGCCCCGCCGACCACCTCGGCCGCGGTCAGCGGCGCCGGCCGGTCGGCGACCGCGAGCACGCCCCGGTTGAGGTGGAAGCCGACGACCTCGGCCATGGTCTCCGCGGAACTGACATAGGCGGGTACGTCAACCCGCGCGAGTGCGTTGTCCAATTCACGGAATCGCCGCTCCACGCCGAGCAGCGCGCGCACGGGATAGCGGGACTCGAGCATCCTGCCGACCACCACGGTGCCCTCGGCGATGACGAGTCCCTTGCCTCCCGGGCGATCCGGGCGGCGGTCCGCAGTGGACAGGTCGCGGAAGTCGTCGAGACGGGGATCGTCCCGATCCTCGGTGAAGATCATGTGGGCCACCCGCACAGTTTGTCATCCACCTGCCACGCCCGTGGCTGGGCCGAACGTCACGAAAGCTCTGGTACGAACGGGGGCTTTTTGCGGAGGGTTAACCCGAAGTGACAGAGAGCACCAGTTTGGCCGCTAGCCGAGATTCTCATGCTGTGCAACGGTTGTCGGCCGGGAGACCTACACCTCCTGGTACCTCGGCCGACGAAAACAGGGATGGTCATGGGGATGGACCTGGCGGCACAACCGTTCAACCCGCTCGACCGCGGACGGTACCGCCGCAAGGTCCAACGCTGTCTGGACACCCTCGCCCGCATGCTCACCGACGGGAGTTTTTCCTTCCCCCGCAAGAGTATCGGGCTGGAAGTGGAGCTCAATCTCGTCGACAGCGAGCTACGCCCGTCGATGTCCAACACCGCCGTGCTGGAGGCGCTGGACGATCCGTCGTTCACCGCCGAACTCGGCCAGCACAACCTCGAACTCAACGTACCGCCCCGGCTACTCGCCGGTGATTCCGCGCTGCACCTGGAAGACGACCTCCGCGCCTACCTGGCCGCGGCCGACGCCAAGGCCGCCGACACCGGTTCGTCACTGGCCATGATCGGCATCCTGCCGACGCTGCGTCAGGAGCATTTCGACCAGAAATGGCTCACCAACAAGGCCCGCTACGCGGTGCTGAACGACCAGATCCTCGCTGCGCGCGGAGAACGCACCGAACTGTGCATGGAGGGCGCCGCGCTGCCGGGACGTCAGCCGGAACGGCTGCGCAGTTACGCCGAATCGATTCTGCCGGAAGCGGCCTGCACGTCCGTGCAACTGCATCTGCAAGTCGCGCCGGAGGAATTCGCCCCGCACTGGAACGCGGCGCAATGCCTCGCCGGCGTACAGATCGCGCTCGGCGCGAATTCGCCGTTCCTGCTCGGCAAGGCATTGTGGTACGAAACACGGATCCCGTTGTTCCTGCAGGCCACCGACACCCGTCCGGAGGAATTGAAAAACCAGGGCGTTCGACCGAGAGTGTGGTTCGGGGAGCGCTGGGTTACTTCAATCTTTGATTTGTTCGAGGAAAACGTCCGCTACTTCCCCGGCCTGCTCCCGGAAACCGACCTCGAGGACCCGATCGAGACGCTCGACGCCGGGCAGGCACCGAAACTCACCGAACTGCGGATGCACAACGGCACGATCTGGCGCTGGAACCGGCCGGTGTACGACGTCGTCGACGGCCTGCCGCACCTGCGCGTGGAGAACCGCGTCCTGCCCGCCGGGCCGACGGTGCTGGACATGGTCGCCAACGCGGCGTTCTTCTACGGCGCGCAGCGGGCGCTGGCCGAAGCCGAGCGTCCGGTGTGGAGCCAGATGTCGTTCCAGGCCGCCGAGGAAAACCTGTACGCGGGGGCCCGCCGAGGCTTCGACGCGCAGTTGTACTGGCCGGGCATCGGCTGGATCCCGCCGGACGAACTCGCGCTGCGGGTGCTGCTGCCGCTGGCCCACGACGGACTGCGCCGCTCCGGCGTGTCGGACGAGGCGCGGGAGAAGTACCTCGGCGTCATCGAGCGCCGCTGCCTCGCGCGGCGGACCGGCGCCTCGTGGCAGCGCGACTTCGTCCTGCGCGCCCAGGAACGCGGCGACGACCGGGAGGCCGCGCTGAGCCGGATGCTGAGCCGCTACCTCGAACTTTCCGCCGCCGGCACCCCGGTACACACCTGGTCGCTCACGGATTGACGCTTCAGGGGCGATAATCGGCGGTTATGCCGAAGATTCTGGGCGGGTCGATCGAGGCGCACCGGCGCGAAGTACGGGCGCGTGTCTTCGAGGTGCTGCGCGCACAGCTGTACGAACGCGGCTTCGACGCGATCACGCTGTCCGGGATCGCGGCGGACGCCGGGCTCGGCCGGACAGCGCTGTACAACCACTTCCCGGACAAGGAAAGCCTGCTCATCGCCTTCGTCGAGGACGAGGCGAATCGCTATGTCGACCGGCTGACCGAGGCCATCGAGGCACAGGAGGACCCGGTCGGGCAGCTCGCCACGTTCGTCCGGCTCCAGCTGCGGGTGCTGGCCGAGTACCACCTGCCGCCGGGCACGGCGCTCGAATCCGCGCTGGCCCCCTCGGCCTACCGCCGGATCAGCGCGCACGCCGACCCGATCACCGACCGGCTGCGGGACATCCTCGCCGCGGGCGCGGCGGCGGGCCGCTGGCCCGGCGAGGACACCGGGGTGCTCATCCCGATGATCACCGCGGCGCTCGGCAGCCGCCAGGTGATCGAGGTGCCCGCCGACCAGCTGGAGCACACGATCGAGGCCGCCGTCCGGTTCGTGCTCCGCGCGGTCGGCGCGGGCGAGCCACCGGATTCCCCGCCGATTTAGGGTAGCCTAACTCCGAGTCGTGCCGTACGCTGATTCTGACAGCGCGTCAGATCAATCGTCAGCAGGAGGCGCCTCATGCCGGTGACCACGGAACTCGAAGCCCGCCCGTTCTCCGCGACACTGCGCGCCTCGACCCTCGCCGTGCACGACCGAGCCAACCACTCGGTCTACATGAACGCGCTGTTCGGCGGCGATCTGCCCCTGTCGGGTTACACCCGGTTGGCGGAGCAGTACTACTTCGTCTACCAGGCGATCGAGGAGATGAGCGACGCGATGGCCGGGGACCCGGTCGGCGGCGAGTTCGTCTTCGACGAGCTGCGCCGGATGCCGAACCTCGAACGTGACATGGAATTCCTCCTCGGCTCCGGCTGGCGCGGGAAGATCCGCCAGCTCCCAGCCACCGAGGCGTACGCGCGGCGGATCCGCGAGGCCTCGGAGTGGGCCGGTGGCTACGTCGCGCACCACTACACCCGCTACCTCGGCGACATCGCCGGCGGTCAGGCGATCCGGCGGCTGCTGGCGAAGAACTACGAGGTCTCCGAAGCGGGTTCGCTCTTCTACCACTTCGACGAGATCGGCAGCGCCCCCGCGTTCCGCGATCGCTACCGGGCCAAGCTCGACACGGCTCCGTGGAGCGACGAGGAGCGCGCCCGCGTCATCGACGAGGCCCTGGTCGCCTTCGAGTGCAACGTCGCCGTCTTCACCGAACTCGCCGAGGAACTCCGCCTCGCCGCGTAGGCGCCGCGAGGACGTGGGGGGGGGGGGGTGGCGGGGGCTGCGTGACAGCGAGACAGACACTCAGC
>NZ_JBHYIQ010000028.1:565-73775 GCF_042739895.1 Amycolatopsis sp. NPDC059021 | reverse complement strand
ACGTCGCGAACGCTCCGTTCGGGACGTTCATCGTCTGCAACGGAGCGTTCGCGGCAGCGGATGACACCGTCGGCGCGGCGAGGTCCGAGGGACGCCCTCGGTGCGTCCACCGCTCCCAGGGACGCCCTCGTCGCACCCAACGCACCCAGGGACGCCCTTGTCGCACCCAACGCACCCAGGGACGCCCTTGTCGCACCCCGGGCAGCGCACCGAAGGCGCCACACACCAACGCGCAGTACCCGCCACCGCGGAACCCCACAGTGAGACAACCCCACATTGGGCGCCACTGTCCGTGGGGGCCTCCTGGAGGGACCCAGAGTCCCTCCAGGAGGCCCCCACGGACTTTCACCCCCGCGAGCTCCATCCACAGTGGACAGAGTTTTAGGCATACCGAAAACTTTGCTTCGCTGACCCGAAAACAGGCCTTCGCCGATGATCACGGTCACAGGACGTTGACCTCAAGTTAAGTCGAGGGAGCAGAGTGAGTTTCAGGCGGCACACCTCCGGGTAAGCCGCGAACGGCCAGTAGTCCCACGCTGTGGCGGGGCACGGCCCCCGGTCGCCGAGATCGGGCGTGTGCTACTAGGTTCGGTACTGGAAACTTGCGTCGAAGACAGAAGGAGGGCCAATGGCCCGCTACGAGCTGCCCGATCTCGACTACGACTACGGCGCCCTCGCGCCGCACATCTCCGGTGAGATCAACGAGCTGCACCACAGCAAGCACCACGCGACCTACGTCAAGGGCGCGAACGACACGCTCGACAAGCTCGAAGCCGCCCGCGAAGCGAACGACTTCGGCTCCATCGTCGGCCTGGAGACCACCCTCGCGTTCAACCTGGCGGGGCACGCGAACCACGTGGTGTGGTGGAAGATCCTCTCCCCGGAGGGCGGCGACAAGCCGACCGGCGAGCTGGCCGCGGCGATCGACGAGGCCTTCGGCTCGTTCGACAAGTTCAAGGCCCAGTTCACCGCGGTTTCGACCACGATCCAGGGCAACGGCTGGGGCGCGCTGTCCTGGGACCCGATCGGCAAGACGCTGATCACCCAGCAGCTGCGCGACCACCACAACAACCTGATCCTGCCGACCGTGCCGATCCTGCTGGTCGACGTCTGGGAGCACGCGTTCTACCTCGACTACAAGAACGTCAAGCCGGACTACGTCAAGGCCCTGTGGAACATCTTCAACTGGGCCGAGATCAGCAAGCGGTTCGACAACGCCGTCGCCGGCGGCAACGGCCTGCTGCTCGGCTGAGCCGCTCCCACCACGAAACGGGGTCCTTCCACGGAGGGGCCCCGTTTTCGTTTGCCCGCGAGTACCCGGGAAGTGAGAGGGTCGGCGACATGGACATCGACGCCTACCTCGCCCGCATCGGCGCCACCCGGCCCGCCGAGGCGGACGCGCGGACGTTGCGACGGCTACAGGAGCACCATCTGGCGGCCGTCCCCTTCGAAAACCTGAGCATCCACCTCGGCGAACCGATCGAACTCACCGAGGAAGCGCTGTTCGACAAGATCGTCCGGCGTCGCCGCGGCGGTTTCTGCTACGAGCTCAATGGCCTGTTCGCCGCGCTCCTGCGCGAACTCGGCTTCACCGCGGCATTGCACGGCGCCTACGTCGTCGGCGAGGACGGCACCACCGGTCCAGCGCTCGACCACGCCGCGATCCGCGTCGACCTGGCCGAGCCGTGGCTCGTCGATGTCGGCTTCGGCCGGTTCAGCCGCTCGCCGCTCCGACTCGACGTCACCGAACCGCAGGCCGACCCCGAAGGCGAGTTCCTGCTACGAGAGGGTCCAGCCGGGGACACCGACATCTCGTGCGACGGCAAACCGCAGTACCGGCTCGAACAGCACCCGCGAGCACTGGCGGACTTCACGGGCATGGCGTGGTACCAGGCGACGTCGCCGGACTCGCATTTCACGCGGAAACCCGTCTGCTCGCTGCCGACGCCGGACGGCCGCATCTCCCTCTCCGGCGATCAGCTGATCGAGACCGTCGGGGGCACACGCCGCGAGTCGACGCTCGATACCGACGACCAGATCCTGGCGACCTACCGCGAGCGCTTCGGGATCTCGCTGACCAGCGTCCCGCGTTCACCGCGTGAACAGCCTTGACGTGGCATGTCCCGATCCCGACCATGGACGCGTCAACGGACGAATGAACTCGGCGGTCAATGAACGGAGCCCCGCACCCGGGGTTCCCAGATGCGGGGCTCCGTCCGTTCCCGAACTGACTGCCGCTCCCACCACGAAGCGGACATGTATGAGGTTAGCCTAACCTCAGTAGTCGGGCAAGAGGATCTTGCCGGAGACCCGGATCTCACCCGTTCGAGTGATATGCGGCGTTCCCGGGACGAGGGGAGGCCCGCCCGCTAGCGTCGCTTCGTGGTCACCGTGGGTAGGCGCAACTGGATCGCCATCGCGATCATCCTCGGCGTGCTGGCGATGTTCGCCGGGCTCGGCCTGGTCGCCAAGCTGATGCTCGGCCCCGTCTTCGGCACGAGCGATCCGCCGAAGAACCTCCCTGCGACCTGGCCGACACAGGGCGGCACCGCAGTACGCCGCGATGTCCCGATGCCCACCGGCGAGATGGTCGCCGCGCTCCCGCGCACCACGGCCGGACAGGTGCTGTGCCGGGCCATCCCCACACAGCGCTGGCCGGAAATCCTCGGCGGCCCGGTGCTGATGGAGGTCAGCCTGACCGGCGGCTGCCACGTGGTCACCGCGACCCTCGACGTGACCGTCGATCTCAATGGATCGACCACGCCCCTGGTCCGAAGCGAACCGATCACGATCAGCGGGCGAAGCGGTTATGCCGAACACAGCGAAACAGGGGCGACGCTGATGCTCGCGTTGACCGGCAACCGGCCGGGGACCTGGGTCAACCCGACACTGAACATCCGTCTCATGAAGGATTTCCGGGACGGCGAACGGGACCTGGCCGGAATGGCCAAGGCCATCGCGGAAGGCGTCATCGCGGCCACGACGGCACCGGGGCTTTCCCTGCCCCAGGACACCGAGAGCCTGTCCGGAATCCCGCCGAAGGCCGTGCCGCCGACCCCGCGTTTCGGCATCGTGGACGGCGCCTACCCGATGATCTCCTGGCAGCTCTGCACCCAGCTCGCGCACGAACTCGGCGTGGACATCGAGAAGACCAAACCGTCGATGCGCGGCGATTGCCAGCTCCAGGGCGACACCTTCAACGCCAGCGCCGACTACAGCGAAACCACCGCGGGCAAGGCCGAATACCCGGACAGGATCGCCGGACGCCCTGCCCAGTTCACCAAGAACTACGCGCAGGTCAAACTCACCGACGACACCGACCAGGCCGTCCGGTTCCACGCCTACTTCGTCCGGACCGACAATGACGACCGGCTGCACGCGCTGGTCGAGAAGGTCCTGCCGCCGTTGCTGGG
This sequence comes from Amycolatopsis sp. NPDC059021, assembly GCF_042739895.1. Taxonomy (NCBI): domain Bacteria; kingdom Bacillati; phylum Actinomycetota; class Actinomycetes; order Pseudonocardiales; family Pseudonocardiaceae; genus Amycolatopsis; species Amycolatopsis sp. NPDC059021. The sequence continues at coordinate 70,362 of NZ_JBHYIQ010000028.1, read as the reverse complement.
CCGCTGACGACCTACACGCGGTCGCGCTTCAGGATCCGCAGACCGGTGCTGAACCGCCGTACCGGCAACGTGACACCGCCTCGCCTGATCAGCACGACAGCGCACACCACCGCGGCCAGCGCGGAGATCGCGCCGCCGAGGTAGAACGGCGAGCGGCCGCCGAAGGCGTCGGCCATCCAGCCGGTCATCGGGCCGCCGATGGGGTTGCCGCCGATCAGCACCAGCACGTACAGCCCCATGACCCGGCCGCGCATCTCCGGGCTGACCGAGGTCTGGACGAGCGCGTTCGCCGTGTTCAGGAACGTCATGGTGGCGAAGCCGAGCGGGATGAGGCCGATGCCGAAACTCAGATAGGTCGGCATGAACGCGGTGATCATCTCGAACACGCCGAGCGCCAGCGCCGCCAGCAGCATGACGCGTACGCGGGGCCTGCCCTTCGTGCCGCGCCGCGCGGACATGATCGCGCCGGTGAACGTGCCGACCGCGACCAGCGTGGAGAGCAGGCCGTAGCCGTCGGCGCCGGTGTGGAACACGTTCGCGGCGACGATCGGCAGCGACGAGAAGTACGTGATGCCGAACGTGCTCACGAAGAACACCAGCACCATCACCGTGACCAGGTCCGAGCGATGCCGGACGTAGCGGAGGCCCTCGGCGAGCTGGCCCTTCGCCCTCGGCACGGCGGCTCCGCGGAACAGCTTGCCGGGGTCCATCATGGCGAGCCCGGCGACGACGGCGACCGTGCTCACCGCGTTCGCGATGAACAGCCAGCCGGTGCCGACCCAGGTGATCGCGAACCCGGCGATCGCCGGGCCGACGATCCGCGCCATGTTGAAGATCGTCGAGTTCAGCGCGACGGCGTTGGTGACCTGGTCGCGGCCGACCATCTCGGCGACGAACGACTGGCGCGTCGGCACTTCGAGCGCGGAGGTGGCCCCGAGCGTCAGGCACAGCAGGTACACCTGCCAGAGCGCGGCGACCCCGGTCAGGTCGAGCACGCCGAGGACGGCCGCCTGGACGGTGTTGGCGCCCTGGATGATCATCAGCAGTTTGCGCTTGTCGACCCGGTCGGCGATCACCCCCGCCCACAGCGAGAGGAACAGCGTCGGGGTGAACTGCAGCGCCACCGCGACGCCGAGCGCGATCGGATTGTGGCCGCTGAGGGTGAACACCAGCCAGTCCTGGGCGATGCGCTGCATCCAGGTGCCGATGTTCGAGACGATCTGGCCGGAGAAGAACAGCCGGTAGTTCCGTACCCGCAGCGAGTCGAAGACACCGCGGCGGCGCGGTGGCGATTCCGGCGAACCGGATTCCGGGGACGGTGGTGCCGATGTCCGGGTAGCAGAGGTCTTGGACTGGCAGTCTGTTCCGCTACCCGTTGTGGTCACCGTTTTTCGTTCCCCGCCATCCTGTCGATGATCTCGGCGGCGCGGGAGAGCACTTCGCGCTCCTCGTCGCCGAGCTGAGCCAGTTGCTTGTCCAGCCATGCCTCGCGTACGGAGATCGCGTTGCGCACGTAGGTCAGTCCGCTCTCGGACAGTTCGACGATGGCCTGCCGGCCGTCGGTCGGATGCGGCCTGCGCTCCACGTACCCCAGGTCTTCGAGCGCGGCGATCACCCTCGTCATCGAGGGCGGCTGGACGCCTTCCTTCGCGGCGAGCTGGCCGGGGGTCAGCGGGCCGCATTTGTGCAGTGTGGACAGCGCGGCGACCTGGGTCAGGCTCAGGTCTTCCCCGACGCGCTGTGCCCGGAGCCGGCGGTTGAGCCGGACCACCGCGAGACGCAGGCGGCTCGCGAGGGAGCGCTCATGCGTGTCGCCGGACATATAGTTAGCATACCTTACGAAACATCGTCCCGATGGGTGAACCTCACCACGACCGGGCCGGGACCGGCAAACGAATTACTTGAAGGCCGCCTGGATCGGCCCGACCGCGAAGTACGCGACGAACGCGAGCGCGATCACCCACAGCAGCGGATGCACCTGGCGGGCCTTGCCGGTGACCGCGCGGATGGCGACGTAGCTGACGAATCCGGCGCCGATGCCGTTTGCGATCGAGTAGGTGAACGGCATGACCACGATCGTCAGGAACGCGGGCAGCGCGATGGAGAAGTCGGTGAAGTCGATCTCCTTGACCTGGGTCATCAGCATCGCGCCGACCACGACGAGCGCCGGGGCGGCCGCCTCGACCGGAACGATCTGATACAGCGGCGTCAGGAACATCGCGGCGAGGAACAGCACGCCGGTGACGATGTTCGCCAGTCCGGTGCGCGCGCCTTCCGCGATCCCGGACGCCGATTCGACGAACACGGTGTTCGAACTCGAGGACGCGAACCCGCCCGCCGCGCCGGCGAGGCCCTCGACGAACAGTGCCTTGCCGACGTTCGGCAGCTGGCCGTCCTTGGTGAGCAGCCCGGCCTCCTTGCCGAGCCCGGTCATGGTGCCCATCGCGTCGAAGAAGTCCGCGAGCACCAGCGTGAACACCAGCAGCACCACGGTGATGATCGGCAGCCGCGTCCACGCCCCGAACGAGACGTCGCCGAGCAGCGAGAGGTTCGGCAGCCCGGCGACGGTGTCCGGCAGCGCCGGATAGCCGAGGTTCCAGCCCTTCGGGTTCACGCCCTTGGACGGTCCCGCCTTGAAGATCGCCTCGACGACGATCGCCAGCACGGTCGAGGACAGCACCCCGATGAGGATCGCGCCCTTGACCCGCTTCGCGACCAGGATCCCGGTGATCAGCAGCCCGACGACGAACACCGCGGTCGGCCAGGAGGCGATCGACCCGCCGATGCCGAGCCCGACCGGGACGGTGGTGTGCGCGTCGTCGGGGAGCCGCCGCACGAATCCGGCGTCGACCAGGCCGATCAGGCAGATGAACAGGCCGATGCCGACCGCGATCGCGGATTTCAGCGCGGCGGGCACCGCGCGGAACACCGCGGTCCGGAAGCCGGTGAGCACGAGCACCACGATGATGACACCCTCGATCACCACCAGGCCCATGGCCTCGGGCCAGGTCATCTGCGGGGCGATGGTGACCGCGACGAGCGAGTTGATGCCGAGCCCGGTGGCGATGGCGAACGGGTAGTTGGCGACAAGGCCCATCAGGATGGTGAGCACCCCGGCCACCAGCGCGGTGACCGCGGCGACCTGCGGGACGGGGAGGATGGCGCCGGTGATGTCCTTGTGCGCGGCGGCGTCCTGCGCGGAGAAGCTGCCGAGGATCAGCGGGTTGAGCACGACGATGTAGGCCATCGTGACGAAGGTGACGAGCCCGCCGCGCAGCTCGCGCGACACGGTGGAGCCGCGTTCGCTGATCTTGAAGAAACGGTCCAGAGTGGACGCCGTCCGCTGCTGCGCCATCGCCTGCCTACCCTCCTGGCTGTCGCGAGGTACCCTTCCTCACGTGGGCGAACCGATCAATCCTCCGGACGTTACGAGCTCGTTGCGGCCTACGCCCGAGCTGCCCAAGCGGCTGACCGACCTGACGCCCGTGGTGATCGTAGGGACATCGCTGTGGGCTGTCGCGCTGGTCGTGCTCTTCTTCACCACAAGCGGGGTGTGGGTGCAGACGGCGCTGTCGGGCGTCGTGCTCGGGTTCATCGGCTTCGGCATCATCGGCTGGCAGCGCGCAGCGGCGCGCCGAGGTTCGAAGAGCGCGCAACGGCTCTAGCGGCCCCGCACGCGGAAGCCGTGGCGCCGGTAGAGCGCCGCGGCGTACTGATTGGACGGTCGCACGCGCAGCACCACCCGCTCGGCGCCGTGCTCCTTCGCCCATTCGACGACCGCGACCACCAGCGCGTCACCGACGCCCCGGCCGCGGGCGAACGGCGCGACCCACATCGAGATCAGCTCGACGACGTCGTCGCGTGGCATCCCGCTCGCCATTCCGGCCGGTTTGCCGTTCAGCGCGGCCAGCACGTTGAACGAGTGCCCGCCGAGCCGCTGCCGCCAGCGCAGCTCCGTGTCGCCCGGACCCGTCCAGTCCCCGACTGACGAGCCGAACGCCTCCGGCGCTTCCCGCAACGCCGCGAGGCGCATCTCCCGCCACGCCGCCCAGTCCTCGGCAGTGAGCACACGCAGCGAGATCACGGTGTCCCCTCAGTTCAGCAGCGTCGCCGGAGCAGGATCGTCGAGCAGTGCCGTCAGCAGGTAACGATCGGGCCACCGGTCCGTGGCCCAGGCGAAGGCCCGTGCCAGTCCCTCGGAGGTGTCCGCCGCGTGCAGACGGTCGCCGGACCACCACGGAACGTCGTGCTCACCGTCCTCAAAGGACACCGTGAGCGTTTCGTGCAGGAGCACGCCGCCGTCCGGAAGCCGCACGCCGAGCTGGTCGGCGGCCAAGCGCAGCGCGGGCAGGTCGGCCCAGGGGACGTACTCGCCTTCGCTCGTCACTTCGGCGCGCAGCGAGCTGGCGAGCGGCAGGTCGAGCAGTTCGGCGAGCCGCACCGGTTCCTCCGGCGTGACCACCATTCCACCCGGATCCAGCACCGCGGCGAACCAGGGAACGTCCAGTACGGCGACGTCCTCCGCTTCGGCGACATAGCTGTCCGCGACCCGGATGCCGCCTGGCATGTCCAGTTCGTGAACGTCCACTGTGGATTCGACGAACGCCGCGTACGCCCGTGCGGCAAGACCGGGCGTGATCCGGCGCTCCGGATCACCGAGTCGGTCGAGCAGCTCCTGCACTTCGTCCACAGAGGACAGTGTCAGCTCGGTACGCACCCCGGCGGCGAGCAGAACTTCCCGGCTCAGGCCGAGATCCGGGACCTCGTCGTAGAGACCCGCCAGGTCGACGGCGTCCGGCATCCGCCAGGTGATGGGCGGCTCGCCGTCCAACAGGGCGTTGCGGGCAAGCCACCAGCTCGCGTGTCCGTCCGGCGCGGTGAGCGCGCGCCACGTCTCCGGCCGCGCGGCCAGCAGGCGCAGCGCAGCGGGCCAGGCATCGTCGGCGACCAGGTCGAGATCCCGGATCGCGAGCAGTGCCGCCGGGGGCCGCACCAGGGAATCCCACCACTCTTCCTCGTCGGGAAGGTCGTGGTCGGGCTCGTGTGGCTCGGAATCGTCGACCACGGCGAAGGAATCGAGCACGCCGACGGCTGCCAGGGTTTCTTTCGGCCAGTCCTCGGCGAATTCTTCGTCCAAAACGGACAGTGCGCCGTCCTCGTCGAATACTTCCTCGTCGAAGATCTCCAGCAGCGGCGAATCGGGCAGGACGAGTTCGTCGGCGCGACGCCAGCCGTCCTCGGCCGGGAGGGCCAGTGCCCGCACCCAGGGCGGCGCGGAATCCCCGCAGTCGGCCACCAGCCGCAGCACCGCGCCCGCGAGCGTCATTCCGTCCAAACCGGACCGGATGTCCTCGACGCTGCGCTCGACGGCATCCATGAGCTGTTCGGACTCCAGCAGCTCCCGCGCGTCGGCGTGCTTGGCACCCAAGCGTTCCAGCAGCGGATGCGCGGCTTCGGGATGGACGAGCCGCAGCCCGGGGACGTCCACATCGGACAGCAGTTCGAGCAGTTCGGCCGAGCCTTCGACGAGCAGCGCCCCCCTGACTCCCGGCAGCGTCCGGCCGTCGGACAGCGGTACCGGAAGACCTTCGAGGGCGTTCGGGGTCAGCACGTGCGTGTCGACGGCGACCGCCAGCGCGGCGTAGAGGTCATGCCACCAGCGTGGCTCCCGCGTGACGCCGGTCAGCGCGTCGAGCACGTCACCGACACCGAGCGGCTCGGCCGAAACCGGCTTCAGCGTCGCGGCGACGCCCGGTGGCGCATCGGCGATCAGACCGGGGATCAGGTCCTTCAGGAGTGGTGTGAGCCCGGGGATGTCGACGTCGAGCACCTTGGCCTGTCGTCCCGCCAGTTCGCCGCCGGACTCCGCGGCCAGCCACGGTTCGTCGGTGAGCACCGCGAGGACGAGGTCGCGCACGGTCGCGTCCACAGTGGACTTCGGGAACCCGGCTGCGGGCACCAGCGCGAAGCGGTGTTCGGGCGGCAGCAGGCGAACCAGGCCGACGTACTCGCGCGCCGCCGTTTCCAGCGCTGACGTGAGCGCCTCGCCGGGCAGTACCCGGCGTCGGGACGGTTCGGTCGGCACCGGCGCGATCAGCCGCGCGGGCAGCGAAAGCCGGTCGTCGGTGGGAGTCGGCGCGTGCAGCACGTCGTCATCGAGCGGTTGCGGTGTACCGGATTCGTCGACCGGGACCGCCCAAACCGCCGTCCCGCGATGCGTCAGCCATCGCCTCCGCTCGCGCGGCCCGCGGATTTCGACGACGTCGCCGTCCGCCGTCCGCGTCCAGACCTCGCCCTCGACGTCGAACTCGGCCAGCCACGGCAGGGCGAGGAGCAGATCGCCGACGTCCTCGGCGAGGTCACGCAGGAGTTCTCCGGCTCGCACGTCGTCCCGCAGCGGAAGCCGTACCTCGGTGTCGAAATCTTGTGGCAGCGGCGGTTCCTCCGGCGACACCGGCCAAGGCAGGCGTAACACCGCGACGTCGCCTTCGCGACCGGCGGCCGCGCGAGTGCGCTCCGCGGAGAAGGCGACACCACCAGTCCGCGACACCACGCGCGGCTCGCTGGACACCGTCAGCACGGCCGCGAACCCGACCCCGAACTTGCCGACGGTGTCCTTCGAGTCCTTGCCGGAGGCCCTCAGCGAAGCCAGCGATTCGACGCCGCGGTCGTCCAGCGGCGCCCCGGTGTTCGCGAAGCGCAGCTCACCGTCCACAACGGACACTCGGACTCGGCCGGGCGTCCCGGCGGCCTGCGCGGCGTCGGCGGCGTTCTGGGCGAGTTCGACGAACAACCGGTCGCGATAGGCACCGACACGGAGATCGCCCTCGGCGTTGGTGTCCTCGACGAACCGGGTCGGCGAGTCCTGCCAGGCCCGCAGCACCGCGGTGCGTAACCGCTCGGTGCCGAACGGATCGGTCACGGGCTCAGACGTCGCGCTGCTCACCGGCTGCTTCGCCGGTTTGTTCAGCGGGCTCGGCTTCCGGCGCGGCTTCCGCGGTGGGCTCCGCCTCGGCCGCGGCCTCCGGCACCTCGACCTCGGCCGGTTCCGTTACCGGAGCGGTCGCTTCGGCCTCCGGAGCACCGCTCACTTCCGGCTCCGGCGCTGCCTCGGGGGTCTCGTCCTGGGAAGGCTCGGTGGCGACGGCTTCCTCGGCCGTCGCGTCCACCGGGGATTCCTCCGGCGCCACAACGGGTTCCGCGGTCACGGCCTCGACAGCCTCGACGACCGCGACCGCCTCGGGTTCGGCGACAGCGGCCTCGGGTTCCCCAGGCTCGGCGGCCTTGGCCTCGGAAGCTTCCGCTTCGGGAACTTCGGCCGGAGCCGTCTCTTCGGCGGCTTCTTCCGGGGCCGCCGCCACGGCGTCCGTTTCCCCAGCGGCCTCGGGTTCCGGCTCGGGTTCGGGCTCTGGTGCCGGGGCGAAGTCCAGCAGCGAATCGTCGTAGACCAATTCCGCCACCGGCACCGAGGAGGTCACCTCGACCTCGACCTCGGAGTGCGCGCCGCAGCCGTACTCGACGTCGACCACGTGCCCGTCCGCCGGGGCGATGTCGTTGGTGCACGCGCCGAACGCCCCGCGCAGCGAACCGGCGAGCGGTACGAAGAACCCGCAGGTCCCGCAGGTGCCGGGCGCGCTGCGGGCCATGTCCGAACGCGGGCCGAACTCGCCGGTGTGCCAGCGCGTCGCGGCGTCCTCACGGCCGAAGCGGGATAGCACGTGTACGCGACCGAGACCGGCTTCGTGCGCGACCTCTTCGACCGCCGGGTCGTCGGACTGGAGGTACGCGGGCACGAGCCGCGGATCGTCCTTGTCGGCCGGGAAGATGTCGCCGACCCCGAGATCGCCGGCGCGAACGCGGCGCTCCCACGGCACCCACGCCGGGGCGACCAGCGCGTCCGGGCCGGGGGCGAGCGCGATCTCGCTGAGCGTGACCGGACCGTCCGTGGACGCCAGCGCGACCGTCACCGACCAGCGCCAGCCCCGGTAACCGGGCACGGCCGCCTCGAACAGGTGACTCACCGACACGGCGTCCTCACGCTCGACGCCGACGTGCGCGCCGACCTGCTCGGCGGGCGCGTCCTCCAGCAGCGCCGCGTGCGCGAACTCGACGGCGTCGGTCAGCTTGCGGTGGATCGAGCCGTCGTCCAGCGTCAACAGCAGGGTCATACGCCCAATTGTGCCGCACGCATGTCGCCGCCCCATGTCAGGCTAGGTGTCGTGCGGAAGCCGATCATTCTCTCGTTGCTCTTCGTCGCCGTCCTCGGCGGTTGTGCCGCGGCGCCCGCGGTCCCGCCCGCCGCCGAACGGCTCCGGGTGCAGGTACTCGCGACGCTGCCGCACGACACGTCGGCGTTCACCGAAGGCCTCGAATTCGCCGGCGACACGCTGTACGAGAGCGCCGGGCTCGCCGGGAAGTCGACGCTGACCGCGGGTCCGGCCGGCGGGACGCCGACGGCCCGCGTCGCGCTGCCGTCGCAGCTGTTCGCCGAGGGCGTGACGGTGCTCGGCCCGAAGCTGTGGCAGCTGACCTGGCAGGACGGCTTCGCCATCGAACGAGACGCGAAAACCCTTGCCGAGCTGCGGCGCGTCCCGTTCGAGGGCGAGGGATGGGGGCTGTGTCACCAAGCAGGCGGACGGCTGGTGATGAGCAACGGCTCGTCGAAGCTGACCTTCCGCGACCCGGTCACGTTCGCGGTCACCGGCTCGGCCGAGGTCGGAACGCCCCAGCTCAACGAGCTGGAGTGCGTCGGCGACGCGGTGTACGCGAACGTTTGGCAGACGAGCCACCTCCTGCGCATCGACGCGGCGAGCGGCCAGGTCACCGCGACCATCGACGCCGGCGGGCTGTACCAGCCCAAAACCGCAGGTGAGGACGTTCTCAACGGGATCGCCGCGATCCCCGGCACCGACGAGTTCCTGATCACCGGGAAGAACTGGCCCTCGCTGTTCCGGGTGAGGTTCGTCCCGGCCTGACCGGGAAAGCAGGGGATGAGCGGGCGGAACCGACCAGCGGTAAGGCAGGATTGACTCGTGGGTATCTTCGGTTCTCGCTCCGGTTCCGACGGCGGTTCATCCGGCCGGTCGGGTGCTGGTCGTGGCCGCAAGAGCAAGCGCAAGTGGACACCGGAGCCCGGGGCGGCCGCGCAGGCACGCCCCTGGCGGGAGGCGCCGCAGCCGACCCGTGTCGAGCAGCCGGTCCAACCCGTTCCCGCCGAGCCGCCGCGCAGCCGGTTCTACGACGACGTCCCACCTCCGCCGCCCCCGGCCTACCGGCCGCCGGGGCCGACCGCCGACGACGCCCCGACCGGGGCCGTGCCGCTCGGCTATCACCAGCCACCGCCTCCGCGCGGCGCCCGGCCGTACCCGCCCGATCCGTCGATGCGGCAGACCGAGCCGGTCCGCCGGGACCGTCCGGTGCCGCCCCCTCCCCCGAACGGCTACTACTCGGACCGTCCGCGTAGCGACGAGTACGAGCATTACGACACGGGGGGCTACGCCGGTGAGCCGCGCGACGTCCCCGAGCGCGACGTTCCCGAAACGGAAACGGCTTCGCGGACCACGGCCGCGGCGGGCGCGGGCAGCCTGCCGCGGATGCCGAAGAAGATCACCGTGACCCGGGTCGCGGCGTTGCGCAGCCGCCAGCTGACCGGTCAGGCCGTCGGCGCGTTCCAGCGCGCGACGAAGGCCGACGGCGCCGACAAGTCCGGCCTGACTTCGCTCACCTACGCGGTGATGCTCAACTACGCCAGCGACGCCGCGATGGCGATCGCGCTGGCCAACACGTTGTTCTTCGCGGCGACCAGCGGCGAGAGCAAGGGCAAGGTGGCGCTCTACCTGCTCATCACGATCGCGCCGTTCGCACTGGTCGCGCCGGTGATCGGGCCCGCGCTCGACCGCATCCAGCGCGGCAGGCGGCTGGCGATGTGCGTGTCCTCGGCCGGGCAGGCGCTGATGGCCGTGGTGATGGCGCTGCACTTCGACGACTGGCTGCTCTACCCGGCCGCGCTGGGGATGATGGTGCTGTCGAAGTCGTTCACCGTGCTCAAGTCGGCGGTGACGCCGAGGGTGCTGCCACCCGAGATCACGCTGTCGAAGACGAACGCGCGGCTGACCGTGTTCGGCCTGGTGGCCGCGGGCGCGTTCGGCGCGCTGGCCAGCGGGATCAACGCGCTGTGGGGTTCGCAGGGCGCGTTGTGGTTCACCATGCTCATCTGCCTCGGCGCGGCGGTGCAGTCGATGCGGATCCCCAGCTGGGTCGAGGTGACCGAGGGCGAGGTACCCGCGTCGCTGACGACGCAGCCGGATCGGCGGGAGCGCCGCAAGCGTCAGCCGATGGGGCGGCACATCGTCGTCGCGCTGTGGGCCAACGGCAGCGTGCGCGTGCTGACCGGGTTCCTGATGATGTTCGCGGCGTTCGCGGTGAAATCGCAGATGGAGGGCACCGGGCACAGCCCGTTCAGCCAGCTGCTGCTGCTCGGCATCATCGGCGCCGCGGCCGGGGCGGGCGGGTTCATCGGGAACGCGCTGGGCTCACGGCTGCACTTCGGCAGCCCGGATCAGGTGCTGCTCGGCTGTCTCGCGGCGTGTGTGCTGTCCACTGTGGTCGCGACGCTCGCCTCGGGGCTCGCCACGGCGGCGATCGTCGGCCTCATCGGCGCGACGGCCAGCGCGCTGGCGAAGATCAGCCTCGACGCGGTGATCCAGGAGGACCTGCCGGAGGAGTCGCGGGCGTCGGCGTTCGGCCGCTCGGAGACCGTGCTGCAGCTCGCCTGGTGTTTCGGCGGCGCTGTCGGCCTGCTGCTGCCGCCGACGTACTGGATCGGCTTCCTGGTGGTGTCGATCCTGCTCGTGATCGGCCTCGTCCAGACGTTCATGGTGCAGCGCGGCGGTTCGCTCGTGCCCGGTCTCGGCGGCAACCGCCCGGAACGCCCGCAGGCGACCGGCAGCAGGCCGGTCCCCGGTGCTTCGCGGCGTCAGGCGGGCTCGTAGTCTTCGAGCCATGCGACGTTCTCGGGTGGTGGCCTTGCTGGCGGCCGGTGGTTTCGCGGTGGCCGGATGTTCGGCACCCGGCCCGGCCGAGGTGACGTTCTTCGCGGACGGTCACACGATCCGGGTGACGCCGTTGACCCTGTGCGATCTGAAGTCCGCCAAATGCGTCCCGGACCCGGACGCCGCGGGCAGCCTGAAGGTCCGCCCCGGCCGCCCGGTCCAGATCTCGGTGCCCGGCGACATCGCGAAGTCGCTGTGGAAGGTCACCGCGCAGTACGTCAACAGCAAGGGTGAGCCGCAGCCGCTGATGGAGAACATCATCACCTTGCGCGACCGCTACGCCTACACCGTGACGCCGCCGTCGAAGGACGACCAGATCCAGGTCATCGAGATCGCGCAGGCGTCGGTGATCACGCGCACCGGGAACCCGGAGGACGCGGAGCCGATCACCACGGCGCTCTGGTCGCTCCAGGTCCAGCCCGGCTGAGTCCCGCGGCGGGAGAGCAAGGGACCTTTGCTATCGCTTTCCGCTCCGGTACCGCCCGGGTCCATGCGCCCCAATGTGGCGTTCGGTGCGTTGAACGCACCCAACGCCACATTCGGGCGCTCGAGCCACCTCGCGAACGAGCGGCTTACGGGTCGAGGTCCCTGGCGACCGCGCGCATGATCTCGGCGATCTGCTTGGTGTGCTTGCGATCCGGGTAGCGGTTGCGCCGCAGGTCCGGCTGCACCTTGAGCTCGAGCAGCTTGATCATGTCCTCGATGAGGCCATGCAGCTCCTCGGCCGGGCGGCGGCGGGCCTCGGCCACCGACGGCGGCGGGTCCAGCAGCCGGACGGAGAGGGCCTGCGGACCCCGCCGGCCGTCGGCGACCCCGAACTCGAGGCGCTGACCGGCCTTGAGTCCTTCGACGCCTTGGGGCAGCGCGGCCTTGCGGATGTAGACGTCGGCGCCGCCGTCCTGCGTGACGAAGCCGAACCCCTTCTCCGCGTCGTACCACTTGACCTTGCCGGTCGGCACTTCCCTCACCAATCCTTTGCTGTGCTGCTCACGACGAACGCGCCCGGGGCGTACCCAGGGCGCGCGTCCGCTAAGCGTATCTCGACACAGGCCCTGGGGAGAAGTGGATACCGGCGGCTACCCTCTGCGCTATGAGCACCGCGACGAAGGAGACCGCCGTGACCGCAAGCGGCAAACCGTTCCTGATGCGGATCGGCATCGGCCTGTTCGGCCTCGGGATGCTCGCCGTGGTGGTGGTGTTCATCCTCTTCGCCACCGGCCTGGAGAACCTGCCGGTGTGGCTGAGCGTCGCCGCCGGGGTCATCACCCCGCTCGGGCTGTTGCTGGGACTGATCGCGCTGGTCCGCGAGGCACGGACCAAGAACTAGCCCCGCCGCTCCGTCGAGCGGCGGCGGGCGTGCATTAAGGCGCCGCGTGCACCGCCTCCTCGGCCAGTAACCGGGTGAACCACGCCGGGAACTCCTCGAGTGAGTCGAACACCACGTCGGCCCCCTCGGCCAGCAGTTCCGCGCGGCTGCACGGGCCGGTCGCGACACCGGCCGCCACCGCGCCCGCGGCACGCGCACCGAGGATGTCACCGATGTGATCGCCGACGTACACCCTGGCTTCGTGCTCCTTGAGCGCTTCCGCCTTCCCGGTGGACCACAGTTCGCCGACGAGCTCGTCGACCTCCAAGCCGAGCGCGTCGATGTGCAGTTTCGCGTTCGGCGCGTACTTCCCGGTGACGACGAGCGTGCGGCCACCCACCGCGTGCACCGCCCGCAACGCTTCGGCCGCGCCGGGCAGCGCGATCGTGACCGGCACGACCACGTCCGGGTAGAGCTCACGAAAGCGGCCGACGAGCGCGGGAATGCGTGCCTCCGGGGCGCCGAAGCCACGCAGGCTGTCGTCCAGTGGCGGGCCGAGATTGGCCGCGAAGTGCTCCCCGTCCAATGGCAGCCCCGACTCCGCGCCGAGCGTGTTCATCGCCACGAGCATGCCCGGCCGCGAGTCGATCAGTGTCATGTCGAGGTCGAACCCCACGGTGATTCCCACACAGCCACCGTAGCCGCCACCCCCGACAGAACTCATTCCCCGGGAACGCACGGTGTACACGAAGCTCCATCAGGTCAACGCTCTTGACACAGAGTGGCCCTGTGTCAAGCTGGACACTGTGGGCGAGATCACCAGCTTCACCGACCGCGTCAAGGCGTCGCTGCGGGAAGCGCTGCTCGAAGCGGCCACCGAGCTGCTCGCGGAGCGCGGATACGCCGGGTTGCGGATGGCCGACGTCGCCGCTCGGTCCGGAGTGAGCAGGCAGACCGTCTACAACGAGTTCGGGAACAAGGCGGCATTGGTCCAGGCCGTCGCGCTACGCACGGCGTCGGAGTTCCTCGACGGCATCCGCCAGCGCGTCGAAGTGGCGGAGGACCTCCTCACGGCAATCCATCGCGCCGTCGTCTACACGATCGAGCACGCCAGGGAGAACCGCCTCGTCGCCGCGGCGCTCGGCACCGAAGCCGGCGAGGATCTGCTGCCGCTGCTCACCACCAAGGGCGAGCCGATCCTCACGGCGGCCGCGGAGCTGGCCGCCGGGCAGTACCTCGAATTCGAGCCGGAGCTGTCTCCCGCGTCGGCGGCGTTGCTCGCCGAGACGGTCGTGCGGCTCTCGTTGTCCCACCTGACGTTGTCCACGCATTCGGCGGCCGAAGCCGCGGACGCCGTCGTCGCCGTGCTCGAACCCGCCATCGCCCGGTTCACCGCCCAGGATTCCCATCCGTCCACAATGGAGTGACACGAAGGGGCCGTCATGACCGACACACTCGCCGAGCTTCGCACCGGATTCTCCTCGCTGCGCAAGGGCGGGCTGAACTGGGATTCGTTCCCGCTACGGCTGTTCGTCAAGGGGAACAAGAAGTTCTGGAATCCTGCCGACATCGATTTCGGCAGGGAACGGGAGGGCTGGGAATCCCTCAACGACGAGCAGCGCCGGTCGACGACCTATCTCGTCGCGCAGTTCATCGCCGGGGAAGAGGCCGTCACCGAGGACATCCAGCCGTTCATGCGGGCCATGTCCGCCACCGGCCGGTTCGGCGACGAGATGTACCTGACGCAATTCTGCTTCGAGGAAGCCAAACACACCGAGGTGTTCCGGCGCTGGATGGACGCGGTCGGGCTGACGCAGGATCTCCACCCGTACGTCGCGGAGAACCCGCACTACCGCAAGCTTTTCTACGAGGAGCTGCCGCAGTCGCTGCGGGCACTGGAGGAGGATCCGAGTCCTCTCAACCAGATCCGCGCGAGCGTCACGTACAACCACGTCATCGAGGGCAGCCTCGCGCTGACCGGGTACTACTCGTGGCAGCTGATCTGCACGCAGTACGACATCCTGCCGGGTATGCAGGAACTGGTGCGCCGCATCGGCGACGACGAGCGCCGCCACATGGCGTGGGGTACCTTCACCTGCCGCCGGCACGTCGCCGCCGACGATTCACTGTGGGACGCCGTGCAGCAGCGAATGGGCGAACTGCTGCCCCACGCGCTGAACATGATCCAATGGGTGCAGGACCAGTTCGAGGAAATCCCCTTCGACAATGATCCCGAGGAACTGATCCAGTACGCCGCCGACCGTGCGCAACGGCGGCTGGGCGCGATCGAGTCGGCGCGTGGAATGCCGGTCGAACAGATCGACGTCGACTATTCGCCCGAGCACCTGGAAGACACTTTCGGCGAGGAGGACGCGAAAGCCTTTGCCGAGGCGGCCGCGAACGCCGGCTGACGTGAGCTGAAGGGGACTTTCGTCGCATCCGACGCGAGGAAAGTCCCCTTCAGCTCCGTCCGTCCAGGTGAATTCTCCTCACCCGAAAGTGAAGACCGCCAGGAAAAGGGTGACCGTTCGGCGCTGCCACCCGGTCGTGGACTTACGCCGCGGGCACGGCCGTAGCAGCGTCGAAAAGCACACTGTTCATGCCTTGCCTAACGCGGACGGGGATACGGATGTCGGCATTGAGGACGATGGGCACGTTGGCGGCGGCGCTGCTCGCCGGTGCGGCGATCACGGCGGCACCGGCCACGGCGGACACCGACATAGTAGGCGGGCGGGTGGCCACGAAGGGCGAGTTCCCGTACCAGCTCAGTCTCCGCGATTCCTTCAGCGGCGACCATTTCTGCGGAGCGTCCATTCTGGACAAACACACCGCGCTCACCGCCGCGCACTGCGTGGCGGATTTCCATGGCGACGCGAGCAAGCTGTACGTCGTCGCGGGCAGCAACCAGCTCGACCGCGGCGGCGTCAAGTCCAGGGTCAAGAAGATCGTCACGCACAAGCAGTACGATCCGCAGCGGATCGTCAACGACATCGCGATCCTCAAGCTCTCGTCCGGCCTGCCGTTCGGTCCTGCCGTCGGCGCGGTGCCGCCGGCGACCTCGGATCCCTCGGCGGGCAGCCAGGTCACGCTGAGCGGCTGGGGCCTGACGAGTTTCCCCGGCACCATCCCGAACGCGCTGCAGACACTCAACATGCGCGTTCTCGGTCATTCGGCCTGCGCCCAGCAGAACCCGACCGACCTCCCGATCTCCGCGGGCAACGTGTGCACCATCAGCCCGAAGGGCAAGGGAGCGTGCAAGGGCGACTCCGGCGGGCCGTTGGTGGCGGGCGGCAAGCAGGTCGGCGTCGTGTCCTGGGGAGTTCCCTGCGCCAAAGGCTACCCCGACGTCTTCACCAGCGTGAGCGCCTACGGAAAGTGGATCCAGCAGAACCGCTGAACCCGGTCAACCCCACCGAAAACGTCCTGAACAGCGCGAATCGCGCTGTTCAGGGCCGTTGTCTTCGAGGCGACGTCGGGTACCCTCGGGCCGCGGATGGGTGGTGATCATGACCAGGGTGACGAACCGCGATCGGCTGCTGTGGTGCGCCGGAATCGCCGTACTGACCGCGCTCACCGCGTGGACGGTCGTCCGCGTATCGACGGAGCCCGCTCCGAGCACGAGCGCGGCGCCGATCGCCCCGGCCGCAGCGCCCGGTGGTGGCGCCGCGGCGCCGGGCCGGGTTTCTCCATCCCAGGAACCGGTTTCGGCCGTGGTGGTCAACAAATGTCCGGCGTCCGCGACGGCGTGTGTGGACGAAGGACTCCGGATCAGCTGGCTGCAGAAGGACGGCAAGATCACCTACGGTCCAGTGCCGGTGATGCCCGGCACGGACGGCCCGGACGATTCCGTGGCCACACCGAAGGGCGTCTTCCATGTCGAGTGGAAGGACGCCCACCACGTCAGCAACGAATTCCCCGAAGCCATGCCGAACGCGGTGTTCTTCGCTCCCGGCGGCATCGCTTTCCACGAGGGCAGCCTGATCGCCGCGTCGCACGGTTGCGTGCACCTGAGCCCGGAGGCCGCCGGCCGGTACTTCGACGCGCTCCCGGTCGGCGCCGAAGTGACTGTTTTCTAGGCGTGCTTGGTCTTCGCGACGTCTTCCAGGCCGAGAATGGAGACGGCCTGGCTGCGCATTTCGACCTTGCGGACCTTGCCGGTGACGGTCATCGGGAACTCGTCGACGACGTGCACGTACCGCGGGATCTTGTAATGCGCCAGCTTTCCCGCGCAGAACTCCCGCAGGCTCTCCGCCGTCAACGGCGCCGCACCCTCACGCATCCGTACCCACGCCATCAGTTCTTCGCCGTACTTGGCGTCCGGCACACCGATCACCTGCGCGTCCAGAACATCCGGATGCGTGTACAGGAATTCCTCGATCTCCCGCGGATACAAGTTTTCACCACCCCGGATCACCATGTCCTTGATCCGCCCCGTGATATTCACATAACCGTCATCATCCATCACGGCCAAATCCCCGGTATGCATCCACCGCGCCGCGTCGATCGCCTCCGCCGTCTTATCCGGCTGCTCCCAATACCCCAGCATCACCGAATACCCCCGCGTGCACAACTCACCCGGCTCGCCCCGCGGCACGGTCAACCCCGACTCCGGATCGACGACCTTGACCTCCAGATGCGGCCCCACCCGCCCCACCGTCGACACCCGGCGCTCGACCGAATCATCCGCCCGCGTCTGCGTCGACACCGGTGACGTCTCCGTCATCCCGTAACAAATCGACACCTCCGCCATGCCCATCCGCTCGATGACCTGCTTCATGACTTCGACCGGGCACGGCGACCCCGCCATGATCCCCGTCCGCAACGACGACAAATCGAAACTCTCGAAATCGGGGTCGGCGAGTTCCGCGATGAACATCGTCGGAACACCGTAAAGCGAGGTGCACTTTTCCGCCGACACGGCCGCCAGCGTGGCCTTCGGTTCGAACGCCGGGGCCGGAATCACCATGCACGCCCCGTGCGAGGTACACGCCAGATTCCCCATCACCATCCCGAAACAGTGATAAAAGGGAACAGGAATGCACACCCGGTCACGCTCGGTGTAACCACAGAGTTCGCCGACGAAGAAGCCGTTGTTCAAAATGTTGTGGTGACTCAGCGTCGCGCCCTTCGGGAACCCGGTCGTCCCCGACGTGTACTGGATGTTGATCGGATCATCCGCCGAAAGCCCGGCCTGCAACTCGGCCAGCCGAGCCGGATCACCCCGCCGCCCGGCGTCCATCAGCGACGTCCACTCGTCGCCACCGAGCAACACGACGTGGTCCAGCGCCGCGCACTTCGGCCGCACCTCGGCGATCATCGCGGCGTAGTCCGAGGTCTTGAACGACGCCGCGGCCACCAGCAGCCTCACCCCGGCCTGGTTCAGCACGAACTCCAGCTCGTGCGACCGGTACGCCGGGTTGATGTTCACCAGGATCGCGCCGATCTTGGCGGTGGCGTACTGGACACACGTCCACTCCCACCGGTTCGGCGACCAGATCCCCACCCGGTCGCCCTTGCCGATGCCGAGCGCCACCAGCCCGAGCGCGAGCGTGTCGACCTCGCCGGCCAGCTCCCGGTACGTCCACCGCCGCCCCGCCGCGCGGTCGACCAGCGCGTCCCGGTCGCCGAACGCCGCCACCGTACGATCGAAGTCTCCGCCGATCGTGTCCCCCAGCAACGGCACGTCGGAGACCCCCGAGGCATAGCTAGGCAAGGTGGCGGGCATGGGGACCTCCCAGACGTCGGCGGCTGCGGACCGCAGTCTAAGAACCCGGCGGTACCACTGCCAGCGGACCGGACTCCACCGGTAGCGAGTCCGCTACCCTCGGCTTGGGTCGACGTGGTGGAGGGATCGGTTCGTGCCGGAGGAATTCTCGCTGGGCATGTTCGAGGTGGACGTCGCCGTCCGCCGGGCCGGACTGCCTGCCAGCTGGGCGCCGTTCGACGTCCGTGGCGCCGTCCAGGCGGCCGGCGACGACGCCATCGCCACCTATGAGCGGTTGAACGCGGAGGCATGGGACGCGCTGCGTGCCCGTCGGCTCGCCGACCGGGACAAACTGGACGTCGACGTCGCCCACACGCTCCGCGCCTGGACACGGCCCGACGTGCTGATCATCGTGCGGGCGACCGAACTCGCCGACCGCCGCCGCGTCTACTACCGCGCGACCATCGCCGAAGGGCTCGGCGTCCTCTCCGAACAGGTCGGCGACAGCATCACCTTCCTGCAGATCCGCCCGGACCGTCTGGTCGACGCGATGGTCGGCACGCTTCCGCCCTACCGCCCCGTTCCGGTTCGCCCGCTGACCATCACGCGCCGCACGCGGCCCGCGTCGCGGAGCGAACGGGACTTCAGCGCCGAGGACTTCACCACCGAGCCCAACCGGGCAGAGCAGGAGGCATTGACCTCGTTCAGCCAATGGCCGCCGCATCGGCTCGGCAGCGTCGAGCTCCACGTGCGCAGCAGCCACTCGGTGCTCCACAACCAAGGCGCGGTCACGTTCTTCGACTCCGAGGGCGGCCGCTTCCTCGTTTTCACCGAACCGCTTTCCGGCGGCGAAACCCGGCTCAGATACGTCCCGTCCGACGGCTCGCACCTACGGCGCTGGCTGCACGACACCATCACCGAGGTCGCTCGCTAGCCCGCCATCGTTCGATGGTGCCGCCGAGATCAGGACGGTCCCGGCAAGCCCTCCGAACCACCCTCGTCCCCTGACCGGGGTAGTCCCTGCTCACGAAACCGCAGACGGCCCCGGCTGGTCACTAGTACAGTGCCAGTAGGCCACGCACGGTGGTCACGGAGGGTGCGGGAGGGGCACTATGGCCGGGATAACCTTCGGCGAGGAGGGCTCGGTACCGGGCACGAGCCAGGCCGCCGGCGACGCGGGCCAAAACCTTCTCAAGGGCATACTGAGCGCGCCGACGGACGCCGATGCTGCCAAGCGGATCTCGACCGGCGGGGCCGAGTTGAAGAAGATGGCCGAGAAGGGCAGCTTCGCGATCAACGAAGCCGGGCTCCAGGCCTACCTCAAAGCCTGCGACAAGTTCCTCGGCGGTTTCGACTACTGGCGAGGACAGCTCCAGCGCCTTACCCAGCCGGCCAAGATGGGCGGTAGCGAGTACGCGAAGAAGGTCGCGGATTTCAACGCGAAGGTCGCGGGCGGCGATGACCAGGCGCTACTGCCGAACCTCCAGCTCATGTACAAGGGCATCGAGGACGCCAAGGCGGCATTGCAGATCGCGCGGAAGAACTACCGCGAAACCGAGGAAGCCCACAACATCACCTTCGCCAAGATCACCAAGGAACTCGATCAGCAGTGAGCCGACGCGCCCTCACCAGCATCACGGCCCTGGCCGTCACAGTCGTCACGCTCACCGCGTGTTCCAGCCAGGTCGGTGGGCAAGCCAGCCCTTCGGCATCGTCGCCCGCCGCGACCAGGTCGACTCCCACCACAGCAGATCCGAATAATCCGTTCGCCGGTATGAACCCGTGCACGATGCTGGACCAGTTGCTGTCCGGGCAAGGGTTTCCCTCATCCGCTCCGTCGCTGGCGGACAAGAAACACGCGTGTGACACCACCAGGCCGGTCAGTGACCCCAAGGGGAGCGCATCGATCGGCCTGGGGCTTTACCCAGGCCAGAAGGTCAACGAGAACATCAACAATCCGGCAAAGGCCAAGCCGGGAACGATCAATACCAGCGGCCGGCCTGTGGTGCTCCAGCCGGAGCCACTCAACTCGCAGGGGCAGTGCCAGATCAACCTCCAGGTCGCCACCGATTCACGGATGGATGTTCTGGTGACGTCGGGTTTGGACACCGAACGTGCGTGCAAGATGGCCGGTGACCTCGCCGAGAAGGTCGATCCGTTGTTGCCGAAGGCGTGAGGGGAGCTCCGTCATGAACCAGCCGCACCGGGCGCAGCATCAGCAGTCGGCGGGCGATTTCTACGCCGAGACCCAGCGGAAATTGGCGGGAAACGCACGCCATCTGGGGTCCGAGGACTGGGACGAAGCGCAGGACGGGGTCGGGCAGCAGACCCAGGACATGGCCTCCGTGTATTCGGTCACCCAGGGGCACGCGCTGCTGCAGGGCCAGACAACGCGGGCGGATTATCCGACGCCCGAGCAGCACTACCCGGGCATGTCGCACGAGCAGTTGTACGGCATGGTCCATGAGAACCTGAACCTGGAACAGATCAACGAGTACAGCAATACCACCAACGAGTTCGGCAACTGGCTGGCCGATGTGTCCAACGCGTTCGCCGACGCGGGCAGCGGGGCGCAGACCCAGTGGCAGGGAGACGCCGCGTCGGGCGCGCACGGGTTCTTCCAGTCCACCGCGAGCCACGCCGAGCAGGCGAGCAACGCGGTACAGCTGACGTCGAACCGGTACTCCCAGCAGTCCTCGGCCGCGCACTACGCCAAGACGAACATGCCGGAGCCGACCGGGTTCAACCAGGACGCCGAGATGAACAAGGCGGTCCAGCAGTTCGTCACCGGTGACCACGCCGCGGCGACCGAGACGATGAGCGGGATCACCGCCAAGCAGCAGCAGGCCGACGAGGCGCACGGCCGGGCGGTGCAGGTCATGCAGAACCTGGACACGACCTACCACGAGACGGCCTCGACCCAGCCGACCTACACTCCGCCGCCGCAGCCGGGCAACGACAGCACGACAGCGAGCAGCGCGCACGCCACCGGATTCGGCGGCACGGGCACCACGAGTGGTGCCGGTCCGGCGACGGGCACACCCGGTGGGGGTCAGTTCACCGGTTCCTCGACGCCGTACACCCCCGGCGGTGGCGGCAGCAGCTACAGCCCGCCGCCGGGACTCACCACGGGCACGGGCAACCCCAACCTGCCGCCGGTCGGCGGGCCCGGCACCAGGCCCCCGGTGACCATGCCCCCCGGCACACGCCCCGGCGACTTCGGGCTCGCCGGTGCCCCGCCCGTCAACCCCGGCGGCAAAGGCGGGGACATCACGCGAAGCAAGCCGGGAACGGGATCCGGACGCGCGGGGAGCAACTTCGCGGGTTCCCGGGTGTCCGGCGGTGGTTACACCCCCGGCAAGGGAGCGCCGGGCGAGCAGGCCGCGGGCAAGGGCAGCGGAACCGGCTCGGGCAAGCCCGCCGGGGAACGTCTCGAGCGTGGCGCGACCGCCGCGGCCAACGCCGGCAAAGCGGGCAAGGCCGGAGCGCCGGGGGCCGCGGGCGCGCAAGGCGCCGGCAAGAAGAAGGAAGAGGACAAGGAACACAAGAACAAGATGCCGCTGCAGGACGACGAGGTGTTCGAGGTGAAGCCGGATCGCGGGCCCGACGGCGAGAAGATCGTCCCGCCGGTCATCGGCGGCTGACCCTTAGGGGGTTGCGCCGCTGGGGACCTCCTCACAGCGGCTCCGCCGGGCCTGCTGCCTCGATATCGTGGAAGACATGCGCTTCTACCTGGTCGACGCCTTCACCGACCGTGCCTTCGCGGGTAACCCCGCCGGGGTGGTCCTGCTCGACGCGCCCGCCGACCCCGCCTGGATGCAGACGGTGGCCGCGGAAATGAAGCACTCCGAGACGGCGTTCGTCGTCACAACCGGCGACGGGCCGAAGTCGCTGCGCTGGTTCACGCCGGCCGCCGAAGTCGATCTCTGCGGCCACGCCACCATCGCGGTGACGCACGTGCTCGGGGGCGAGCAGGTCTACGCGACCCGCGGCGGCGAGTTGCGCTGCCGGGCCGAGGACGGCTGGGTGAAGCTGGACTTCCCCGCCGACCCACCGCGGCCTGCCGGCGACGACCTGAGCGCGATCCTGCCCGGTGCCGAGATCGAGGAGACCGGGCGCGGGGCCGAGAACCTGTTCGCGGTGGTCAAGGACGCCGACGTCGTCCGCGACCTCACGCCGGACCTCACCGCGTTGAAGGCGACCTGGACCGGCAGGTTGCTGGTGACCGCGCCGGGCGACACCGAAGGCGCCGACTTCGTCAGCCGGTTCTTCGGGCCCGGTGTCGGGGTCGACGAGGATCCGGTCACCGGCTCGGCACACTGCATCCTGGCGCCGTACTGGTCGCGGCGGCTCGGCCGCGCCGAGCTGACCGGGCACCAGCTGTCCGAACGCGGCGGGGTCGTGCGGACGAAGCTCGACGGCGACCGCGTCGAGCTGGCCGGTCAGGCCGTCACCATCGTGAGCGGGGAGCTGCACGTCTGATGCGATTCATCCTCAACATCATCTGGGTCGTGCTCTGCGGCTTCTGGATGGCGCTCGGCTACCTCGTCGCCGGGGTCATCTGCTGCGTCCTGATCATCACGATCCCGTTCGGGCTCGCGTCGTTCCGGATCGCGCACTACGCGCTGTGGCCCTTCGGCCGGACCGTCGTCGATCGCCGCGACGCCGGTGCCGCGTCGTGCCTCGGCAACGTCATCTGGTTCGTCTTCGCCGGGTTGTGGCTGGCCATCGGGCACGTCCTCACCGGGATCGCGCTGTGCGTCACGATCATCGGCATCCCGCTGGGCATCGCGAACTTCAAGATGATCCCGGTTTCGCTGACCCCGCTGGGCAAGGAGATCGTGGACCTGCCCTAGTCCTCCGGCTCGAACGGCAGCTCGACGACCAGGCACGGCCCGCCGACGAACAATCCGCCGTCGACGCCGAGCGCCTTGCCGCCCGCGTAGAGGTACGGCCCGTCGATCTGGGCCGGGTGGATTCCCAGCTGGTCGGCGATCACGCTGTGCCCGTGCACGACCCGCTCCCCGCCGAGCTGGTCGAGCAGGCGCTGCGCGGCCTCCTCGCCGTCCGGGCCGCGGAAGGCGTAGCGCGTGGTCATCCGCCGCCACACGTCCCACCAGGCCTCCAGGTCACGGCCTTCGAGGATCTCGCGGACGCCGGCGTTGATGCCCTCGAGGTCCTCGCCCCATTCGAGGTACTCGAGCGTGTCCGAATGCAGCAGCAGGTGCTCACCGGCGAGTGCCCCCGCCGGACGGCTGGTCAGCCATGCGATGTGCTCGCCGGTGAGCCTGTCCTGGTCGTCGGCCAGCCCGCCGTTGATCTCCCAGCTGCGCGCGAAGCTGCGCGGCCCGAAGTCCGACGGCACCGGCTCGTCGCCGAAGTGGTACATCCCCAGCAGCAGGATCTCGTGGTTGCCCAGCAGCGTCTGGACAAGGCCACCCGCCTCGGCGGCCTCGGTTTCCAGGCGCATCACCAGGTCGATCGCGCCGACGCCGTCGGGGCCGCGATCGACGAAGTCGCCGAGGAACCACAGGTGGTCCTCCCCGCCCGCCCAGTTCTCGTCGTCGTCGAGGAGCCCTTCGGCTCTGAGGGCATCGGCCAGCGCGTCACGGTGGCCGTGCACGTCGCCCACCACATACGTGGACCGGTCCTTGCTCATCTCCCGACGATAAGCCCTGCTACCGGCAGCCGACGATCAGCCTTCGCCGAACGGGTCACGGGTCCGCCCGATCAGGTCGGCGACCGAGTCGATCACCAGGGTGGGCCGATACGGATAGCGTTCGGCCGACTCGTGGGTGGAGATGCCGGTGAGCACGAGGATGGTCTGCAGGCCGGCCTCGATCCCGGAATGCACGTCGGTGTCCATCCGGTCGCCGATCATCAGCGTCGACTCCGAATGCGCGCCGAGCCTGCGCAGGGCACTGCGCATCATCAGCGGGTTCGGCTTGCCGACATAGTACGGCGAGCGCCCGGTGGCCCTCTCGATCAGCGCGGCGACCGACCCGGTGGCGGGCATCGAACCCTCCAGGCTCGGGCCGGTGGCGTCCGGGTTGGTGGCGATGAACCGCGCTCCCCCCTCGATCAGCCGGATCGCGCGGGTGATCGCGCTGAAGCTGTACGTCCGGGTCTCGCCGAGCACAACGTAGTCCGGGTCACGCTCGGTGAGCACGTAGCCGACCTCGTGCAGCGCGGTGGTCAGCCCGGCCTCGCCGATCACGAACGCCGACCCGTTCGGGCGCTGCGCGGAAAGGAACTTCGCGGTGGCCAGCGCGGAGGTCCAGATAGACTCCTCCGGGATGTCCAGACCAGTGCGCAGCAGCCGGGCCCGCAGGTCACGCGGGGTGTAGATGGAGTTGTTGGTCAGCACGAGGAAGTCGATCCCGTTCGACCGGAGCTCCGCGAGGAACTCGTCGGCGCCGGGGACGAGGTGTTCCTCCCTGACCAGGACGCCGTCCATGTCGCTCAGGTAAGTCCACTGCCGATCGTTCATGCCCCGGATCCTACGGGCAAACCGGGGAGCCCTCCGGGCAATCCGCTCACGACGCGTGTGCGCCGTGCCGCCGAACGGGCTACAGTGGAAATAGCCGCCGAGTGCGAGGGGAGTCGCAGGATCGGCGAGCACAACGGGGGTTTGGGGGAGTACTAAAAGTCACGAACATCGTTTTCGTGCGAGCGGGGGAATCACATGTCTCTCAGCGCAATTCACCCTGCCCTTGGCATTGATGCACACAGGAGGGTGGGGACAAGTCATGACGGAAACAATCGACCGTCAGGCACAAACCGGGGAATTGGCGGGCCCGAACTGGGGGCTGACCAAATTCCTTGATCCACTGCGGATTCCGCCGGTGATCCGGCCGCATTCGTGGTGGCACCATGAAATGATCACCATTCCGATGGTCACCAAGACGCAGCGGCTGCATTCGCAGCTGCCGCCGTCGAAACTGTGGACCTACGCGGGCGAATTCCCGGGCCCGACAATCGAAGTGCGCAGCGGCAAGCGACTGCGGATTTCGTGGAACAACGACATCGAGGGAAAGATTCCGCTCGTCGCGGTACAGGGTCCGGCGGGCACCAATCCGTCGGACAGGCCGGGCCGGGAACTCGACCGCAAGGACTACAAGATCATCGACGGGGTCGCCGACCTGCCCGCGTGGACCGTGGTGCACCTGCACGGCGCCCGCACCAACGCGGGCAACGACGGCTGGGCGCACAACGCCAACCTCGCGGGCACTTCGCAACTGACCGAGCACGACAACGTCCAGCAGGCGATGCCGCTGTGGTATCACGACCACGCGATGGCCATCACCCGCTTCAATGTCCACACCGGACTCGCGGGCATGTACCTGGTCCGGGACGACGAGGAGGACGCGCTCGGCCTCCCGGGCGGCGATCACGAGATCCCGCTGATCATCGCCGACCGCAACCTCGATCGCGACCCGGCGACGGGCGCGCTCACCGGCCAGCTGCTGTACAAGGTGGGGGACGTGGGCGGCGGAATCCTGCTCCCGTTCACCGGCCCGTTCACGACGGTCAACGGCGTGATCTGGCCGCATCTGGACGTGGACGCCCGGTGGTACCGGTTCCGGCTGCTGAACGCGTCGAACGCGCGGTTCTACACGCTGAACCTGGTGGACGAGAAGGGCGTGCCGCAGAACGACGCGGTCCGCCTGATCGGAACCGATGGCGGGCTGCTGCCCGCACCGGCGCCGCTGCCCGCCAGGACCGGCCAGTACCCCGGTGGCCTCACCGTCGCCCCGGCCGAGCGGTTCGACCTGCTGATCGACTTCAGCAGGTTCAAGGGGCAGAAGCTCCGGCTGACCAACCTCGACCCGGACCTGGGCACCGTCGAACCGGACCTGATGGAGTTCCGGGTGGAGAACCGGAACCGGCACGATTCGTTCAGGCTGCCGGAAAAGGTGTCGAAGTCCTATGTCCGGCTGAAGCACGGCTCGACGCTGCCCGAGAAGCACGACCACGTGTGGATCGCGCTGCTGCTGAACAAGGACGGGCACCCGGAGATGTGGGATCTGGAGGAGCTGTCCACACCGGACCCCGGCGGGGACGGGATCATCCAGCTCCAGGACCCGACGGCCAGCCCGCCGAAGCTGCGGACGTTCCGCCGGATCGGGAAGCTGTTCGACGACACCACGGGCATCTTCCTCGAGCACGACGGCTGGGCGGTGTGGAACATCCTGCACGTGGCGGACGGCGGCCCGGCGCACCCGATCCACATTCACCTGACGGAGTTCCAGGCGCTGTTCCGGAAGCACTTCACCACGACGTTCTCCTCGCGCGACGAGCGGACGACCCGGCCGATCGGCAGCGTGAATCCGCAGACCGGGAAGCCCGACCCGATCGACGACCTCCCGCTGGAGAAGTACGAGGAAGGCTGGAAGGACACCTTCATCGTCAAGCCGGGTGAGTGGGTGAGCGTCGCGGGCGGCTTCGGTGGCGGTACCGGGGAGTTCATGTACCACTGCCACATCCTCGACCACGAGGACGAGGGCATGATGCGGCCGTTCGTGGTGCACCCGAAGGAGGTGGCGAAGTTCCACCACCACGGTGGCCACCACCACGGCTGAGGATCGCTCCGTGGGGGCCTCCCGGAGGGACCTCAAGTCCTTCAAGGAGGCCCCCACGGACCGCGGCGTCAGGTCCCGGCGGCCGGGTGGACGGCGACCGTGGCCGCCTTGACCGACAACGTGACCGGGGATCCCGGTTCGAGCGCGAGTTCCGCGACGGCGGCCGGGGTGAGGTCGGCGGTCAGGCCGTGCGCCCAGCCGTCGCCGCGGGCCCGCAGCCGCACCACCGGCCCGTGCGGCTCCAGCGCGGCGACCACGGCGTCGACGGTGTTGCGCGGGCTGCCGTGGTGCTCGCCGTCGTGCGGGTAGACCGCGACGGCGCTGGGCGCGAACACCGCGACCGCGGCCTCGCCTTCGACCGCGTCGCCGGCCGGTATGCCGGTGACGACGTGACCTTCCGGGGTCCGCAGCCCGTCCGCGACCGCGGTGCCGGCGACCAGGTTGAGCCCGGCGATCCGGGCGGTGAACGCCGAACGTGGCGCGGCCAGCACCTCGCGGGTCGGCCCGCGTTCGACGATCCGCCCGCCCGCGAGCACGGCGACGTGGTCGGCCAGCGCGAGCGCGTCCAGCGGGTCGTGCGTCACCAGCACCGTCGTCGGGCCGGTCCGCAGTACCCGGCGCAGCAGGCCGCGGATGGCGGGCGCCGAATCGACGTCGAGCGCGGCGAACGGCTCGTCGAGCAGCAGCAGATCCGGCTCGGCTGCCAGCGCCCGCGCGATCGCGACCCGCTGGGCCTGCCCGCCGGAAAGCTGTGCGGGCTTCCGGTCCGCGAGTTCCGCGGCGTCCACTTCGGACAGCCAGTTTCGCGCGATCTCTCGGGACCGCTGCTTTCCCACGCCCGCCGAACGCGGCGCGAAGGCGACATTGTCCAAAGCGGACAGATGAGGGAACAGCAACGCGTCCTGCGCGAGCAGGCCGATCTTCCGCCGGTGTGGTGCCAGGCTCACGTGGTCGCCGGCGAGCACCCGCCCGGCGAGGGTGATCCTCGCGCGCCGCGGGGTGATCAGCCCGGCGAGGCTGCCGAGCACGGTCGACTTGCCCGAGCCGTTCGGGCCGAGCAGGGCGAGCACATGGCCCTCGGGCACGGTGAAGTCCACGGCCAGCGCGAACTCGCCCCTCGTGAGCTCGAGCCCGGCCTCCAGCGTCATGACCGCACCCCTTCCAGCGCACGAGGCCGGGCGAGGGCGATGACGACGATCGCGACCACGATCAGCAGCAGGGCGAGCGCGACGGCGCTGTCGACGTCGACCTCGGCCTGCTGGTACACCTCCAGTGGCAGCGTGCGCGTGACGTCCTCGAGGCTGCCCGCGAACGTGATGGTCGCGCCGAACTCGCCCAGCGCCCTGGCGAAACTGAGCACGACGCCGGAGCCGAGCGCGGGCAGCAGCAACGGCAGGGTGACCCGGCGGAACACCGTCCACGGCCGGGCCCCGAGCGTCGCGGCGATCCGTTCGTAGCGGTCACCGGCGCCCCGCAGCGCGCCCTCCAGGCTGACCACCAGGAACGGCATCGCCACGAACGTCTGCGCGATGACGACCGCGGCGGTGGTGAACGGCACCTGCGCACCGGTCACCCAGCCGATCAGCTCGCCGAGAAAGCCCTTTCTGCCCAGCAGGTACAGCAAGGCCAGCCCGCCGACCACAGGCGGGAGCACCAGCGGCAGCAGCACGACCGAACGCAGGAACCGGATCCCCGGCACCCGCGAGCGCGCCAGCACCACGGCCAGCGGGACGCCGAGCAGCACACAGGCCACTGTGGACAGTGCGGCGGTGACCAGCGACAGCCGCAGCGCGTTCAGTGACGAGGGCTGGACCAGCAGCGACGGCAGCCGGGTCAGATCCGACCGCGTCAGCAGCCCCACCACCGGCAACACCACCAGCGCGAGCGCCACCACCGCCGGTACCCACAGCACCCCAGGGACCCGCGACACCGTTAAGGCCACCTTGCGGGCGTCCGACGCCCGTAAGGTGGCCTTAACGGCACGTCGGTCACGGAGCGCCAAAGCCGACCTTGCCCAGCTCGGCCTTCCCCTCCGGCCCGCGTACGAACTCGGCGAACTCCTTGGCCAGCGCGGCCTGCGGCGCGCCCTTGACGACGCCGATCGGATAGTTGTTGATCGCCCCGGCGGCCTCGGGGAAGTCGACCTTGTCCACCTTCGCCGCCGCCGACGTCGCGTCGGTGACGTAGACGAGCCCGGCGTCGGCGTCACCGGAGGACACCTTCGCCAGCACCTGTTTGACGTCCTGCTCCTCGCTCGCGGGCTTGAGCGCGACGCCGGTGCTCTGCTCGATCTTCTTCGTGGCCGCGCCACACGGCACCTGCGGAGCGCACACGACGACGGTCGTGCCGCCCTTGGCGAGATCGGCGAACGCCTTGATCCCCTTCGGATCGCCCTTGCCCACGGCGATGGTCAGCTTGTTCGTGGCGAACACCGCGGGCGAGCCGTCGATCACCCGCGCCTGGGTGGCCTTGTCCATATTGGCCTGGTCGGCGGAGGCGAAGACGTCGGCCTTCGCGCCGTTGGTGAGCTTCTGGACCAGCGCGGACGAACCCTCGAAGTCGAACTTCACGGTCACGCCGGGGTGCTTGGCCTCGAACTGCTTGCCGAGCACGCCGAAGGACTCGGTCAGCGAGGCCGCCGCGAACACCGTGAGCGTGCCGCCCGGCGCGGGTGCCGGGGCCTGGCTCCCGGGGTCGGAGCTGGCCTTGTCGGAACTGCTGCACGCGGTGGCGGCCAGTGCGACGACGACGGCGACCGCGACAACGGTGGGGGCGCCGGTGAGCTTCATCGGTTTCCTTCCGGGGTTTCGACCACGACGGTGGTGGCCTTGACGACGGCGACCGCGAGCACACCCGGGCGCAGCCCCAGCTCGCGGACGGCCTCGGTGCTCATCAGCGACACCACGCGATGCGCGCCGCACTGCAGTTCCACCTGCGACATCACCTTGTCGACGATGACCTCGGTGACCAGCCCGACGAAGCGGTTGCGCGCCGAGCGGCCGACGTCGGAGGGATCGTCGGGCCCGGACGCCTGAGCGCGCGCGAAGGCGGCGAGCTGGGCGCCGTCGACGACCTTCCGCCCGGCGGCGTCGTCGGTGGCGGTCAGCTGGCCGGCGCGTACCCAGCGGCGGACGGTGTCGTCGCTGACGCCGAGGAGTTTGGCTGCCTCGGACAGCCGGAATTGCGGCATGGCAGGGACATTAACGCCGCATCTGCGGAATAGCCATGGCGGGTGGGGAATTACGCGGGACGGGAATTGTCCAGGATGTCGGCACGTACCTCGTCGAGCATCGCGTTCTGAAAGCGTTCCACCACTTTCCGTTCCTCGGGTGAGAACCCGGCCAGGACCCGCTCCATCGCGTCCGCCGCCGACTCGAACAGCGGCGCGAACTTGGCCATGGCGTTCGGCACCACCTCGACGAGGACCTTGCGGCGGTCCTCCCGGTCCCGCACGCGCCGGACCAGCCCCGCCTTCTCCAGCCGGTCGATGACGCCGGTGACCGCACCGGTGGAAAGCCCGGTGAGCTCGGCGATCCGGCCGGCGGTCAGCGGGCCTTCGGCCTGGCTGACCAGGTCGAGCGCCTTGTGATCGCTGGACGCCAGGCCCATCTGGTCGGCGATCCTGGCGTGCCGGATGACGGCCAGCGTGCTGCCCTCCCGGCCCAGCTGCGCGAACCTGGCGAGTTCGTCGGCGGTGACGGGATACGTCTTTCCTGTGGTGCTCGACATCACGCAACCCTTTCACCGCTGTGCCGCGGGTCGTTCGGCCACTGAGCGGCTCACTTCATGAAACAGTCTAACGAGTCGGACTCGTCACAGACCCGAGTTAGGCTGGAGCCAATGACAGCAGTGGATCTCGGGTTTCCTCGCGTCCCCAGTACACGAGGTGCGTCCGGCGCGCCCACGAAACCCCGTCCCGACACGCCGGAACTCATCGACACGTTCGGCCGCGTCGCCACCGATCTCCGGGTGTCGCTGACCGACCGGTGCAATCTGCGCTGCACCTACTGCATGCCCGCCGAGGGGCTCGACTGGATGCCCGGCGAGCAGGTGCTGACCGACGACGAACTGCTGCGCCTGCTGCGGGTCGCCGTCGAGCGGCTCGGCGTCACCGACATCCGGCTCACCGGCGGGGAACCGCTGCTGCGGCCCGGCCTGGAAGACCTCGTCGCGCGAATCGCCGCCCTCGAGCCGCGGCCGCGATTGTCCATGACCACCAACGGAATCGGCCTCGCGAAGCGGGCCGCCGCGCTCGCCGCGTCCGGTTTGGACCGGATCAACGTCTCGCTCGACAGCGTCGACCCCGAGACGTTCGTCCGGATCACCCGGCGCGACCGGCTTTCCCACGTATTGGACGGTCTCGCCGCCGCCCGCGACGCCGGCCTGTCGCCGGTCAAGATCAACGCGGTGCTGATGCGCGGGCTCAATGAGCACGAAGCGGTGCCGCTGCTGCGGTTCAGCCTCGCCGAGGGCTATCACCTCCGGTTCATCGAGCAGATGCCGCTGGACGCCCAGCACGGCTGGAACCGGGGCGACATGATCACCGCCGAGGAGATCCTCGGCATGCTCCGCGCGGAGTTCGAGCTCTCGCCGTTCCCCACCGCGCGCGGCGGTGCCCCCGCCGAACGCTGGCTGGTCGACGGCGGCCCCGGCGACGTCGGGGTGATCGCGTCGGTCACCCGGCCATTCTGCTCCGCCTGCGAGCGCACCCGGCTGACCGCGGACGGCCAGGTCCGGTCCTGCCTGTTCAGCAACGACGAGACCGACCTACGCGCGCTCGTGCGCGCGGGCGCGCGCGACGAAGAGGTGGCCGACGCCTGGCGGCGCACGATGTGGGGCAAGCTCGCCGGGCACGAAATCAACGAGGCCGGGTTCGCGCAGCCGATCCGGCCGATGAGCGCGATCGGCGGTTGAGATGACTGAGACGACGGCTGAGGGCTCGCCGGTGTCGGTGCTCGTGCGCTACTTCGCCTCGGCGAGGGCCGCGGCGGGCGTGGAAGAGGAGAAGGTGCGGCTGCCCGGTGGCGCCACCGTGGCCGACGCCGTCCGGCAGTTGCGCGAACTGCACCCCGGCGCGCTCGGCCGCATCCTCGACGCGGCGAGCCTCCTGCTGAACGAGGTCGCCGTCCGGGACACGGGCCGCACCCTGTGTGACAGTGACCGGCTCGATGTACTCCCCCCGTTCGCGGGTGGCTGACACGCTTGTCATTCAGTGGACTGGCCTAGCGACCCCAAGATCGATAAGGTGCGCGGCTATTTCGTTCGCCACGCGCACGAATGGGCCAATCGCTCCGCGAAACACGTGATGCAGACCTCACGATCTGTGTTTTATCTCGACTAGGAAACGGGCAGATAACGGTGGCCTGAACAGGGAAAACAGCCGAATCGCACTGGGTTCCGTGCTGTTACTGTGACGTAGGTCACACCCCGAATAATTTCCGATCACGGCTCTCGTTACGTACCGTCGCTTTTCGGTTGGCCCCGACCGACCACGCAAGACCGGGAATCCGTAGCGCCTAGCCCTGTCCGACGGATCCCCGGACCCATACCCCGAGCGAAAGCATTCCGGACAGGGACGAGGGGACCGAGACGACGCGTCGTGCGGAGTCGAGGTCAGCCGGCCGGCAACGGACGGACAGGCCGAACCCAGGCCTGACCCTCAGCTCAGTCTCGTAGGCGCAGGAAACGAGAAGTACTCAAATGTCTTACCGAGGCAAGCACCGCAAGATGTCCGCCGCTACCCGCCACATCGCCCGCGTCGCTGTCGCGGGCATCGCGGTCGGCGCCCCCATCGCGATCGCCGCGACCCCCGCGTCGGCGACCAACTGGGACGCCATCGCGCAGTGCGAGAGCGGTGGCAACTGGAGCACCAACACCGGCAACGGCTTCTCCGGCGGTCTGCAGTTCACCCCGAGCACCTGGAAGGCCTACGGCGGCACCGGCAGCCCGCAGAACGCTTCGCGTGAGCAGCAGATCGCCGTGGCCGAGCGCGTCCTGCAGGGCCAGGGCATCGGCGCCTGGCCGGTCTGTGGCGCCAAGGGTGCCGGCGGCACGACCGCCAAGTCCGTGACCCCCAAGCAGAGCACCCCGCAGAAGGTCACCCCGAAGAAGAGCACCCCGGCGCCGGTCCAGTCCGCCGCCCCGGTGACCCAGGTGGCCAGCTCGAACCCGGCCGGTGACTACACCGTCGCCGCGGGCGACACGCTCTCCAAGATCGCCCAGCAGTTCAACGTCCAGGGCGGCTACCAGAAGCTGCAGGAACTGAACAAGCAGTACGTGCCGAACCCCGACTTCATCGTGGTCGGCCAGAAGCTCGCCACCAAGTGACCCGAGCCTGCTTGAAGGCTTGAGTCCGGCGGCTTCGCCGTACTTTGCCCAGGACCCCACCGCGAATTCCCCCGGCGGTGGGGTCCTGGCTGTTCCCGCGCGGTGCCCGCGGCCTTCTTCCGGCCGCGGGCACCTTCGCGTATCCACCTCCGGCACCGATGGCGCCGCGCCGAATCAAAAGCGCTTGGTGTTACATCCGAGGTTGTTGTGACTCAAGTGGCCATTGATGTCCTTGAGCCTTTCCGGCGTCCGGTCCGAGCGATAGCAAAGGTCCCTTGCTCCCCCGCGACGCCCCAGGAACGGCACAAAGCCGTCAAGGCCACCTCGCGGGCGTCGGAAGCCCATGAGGTGGCCTTGCCGGCGGACAGCGCCGCTCAGGGCGAATTGACCCACTCGTCGGTGCCGTCGGTGAAATGCTGGTGCTTCCAGATCGGCAACCGGGCCTTGAGCTCGTCCACCAGCGCCGAGCACGCGGCGAACGCCTGCCCCCGGTGTTCGGCCGCCACCGCGCACGCCAGCGCGACGTCGCCGATCGTCAGCGGCCCGACGCGATGGCTCACCGCCACCGCCCGCACCCCCGTCCAGCCCGCCGCGAGTTCCGCGACGACCGAGGCGAGGACGTCCGAGGCGCTCGGGTGGCCCTCGTAGACCAGATCCCGCACCGAACGGCCGCCGTCGTGGTCCCGGACCACCCCGCCGAAGGTCACCACGGCTCCCGCGGCGTCGTCCTCGACGAGCCGGGCGTGTTCCTCGACGGAAAGCGGCGTCTCGGTCACGATCGCCCGAGCCACCCGGACGGCGACGGTGCCCTTCGGCGCCGCGCGCGGGTGATCACCGCCTGCCAGCTGGTCCACGGCGTGGTCAAGGACGCCGTCGAGCACGCCGAGACCGTCCTTCACGCCGCCGCTGGACCCCGGCAGGTTCACCACCAGCGTCCGCCCCGCGACCCCGGCGACGCCGCGCGAAAGCACCGCGGTCGGCACCTTCGGCAGTCCGGCGGCCCGGATCGCGTCCGCGACGCCCGGCAGCTCGTAGTCCAGGACCCCTCGGGTCACGTCCGGGGTGCGGTCGGTCGGCGAGATCCCGGTGCCGCCCGTCGAGATGACGACCGCGACGCCGTCCGCCACGGCAGCCCGCAGCGCGACCCCGACCGGCTCGCCGTCCTCGACCACCACCGGCGCCGGAACGTCGTAGCCGCGATCGGTGAGCCAGCGGGCGATGACGGGGCCCGTCTTGTCCTCGTAGATCCCCTTCGCGGCGCGGTTCGAGGCCACGATGACGCGAGCAGTGCGAGAAGACGTCATGGCCGCTCCCAGATCCCGGTCTTGCCGCCGTCCTTGCGCAGCAACCGGACGTCGTCGAGCGTCGCGGCCGGGTCGACGGCCTTGATCATGTCGTGCAGGGTGAGCCCGGCGACGGCGACCGCGGTCAGCGCCTCCATCTCGACGCCGGTGCGGTCGGTGGTCTTCGCGGTCGCGCTGATGTGCACGGCGGCCTCGGCCAGCTCGAACTCCACCTTGACC
Organism: Amycolatopsis sp. NPDC059021; assembly: GCF_042739895.1. Taxonomy (NCBI): domain Bacteria; kingdom Bacillati; phylum Actinomycetota; class Actinomycetes; order Pseudonocardiales; family Pseudonocardiaceae; genus Amycolatopsis; species Amycolatopsis sp. NPDC059021. Next base: position 35,869 of record NZ_JBHYIQ010000028.1, on the reverse strand, counting down.
CCGGACAACGCGATCTGGTGGCACAACGGGATCAGGTCGGGCACCTTCTTAGCGCCCATGATCCCGGCGATCCGCGCGGTCGCCAGCGCGTCGCCCTTGGGCAGGCCGTTCGAGGCCAGCAGGCCCAGCACCTCGGCCGTCGTGCGCACGGTCCCGGCGGCGAGCGCGGTGCGCGCCGTGGCCGTCTTGCCGGAGACGTCGACCATCCGGGCGGCTCCGGTCTCGTCGACATGGCTCAGTTCACTCACCTGCAGGAGGCTAGCGCCTCGCACTGACAGGGCCCGCGCAGCCAACCTGGATACCCCACTGTATCAGAGGGTCATTATCTGATAATCTGATTCCATGCGAGAGCTCACCGCCTCCGAGGCCTCCAGGTCGTTCTCCTCTGTACTCGACGACGCGGAGAACGGCGAAACGATCGTGGTCACGCGCAATGGACGCCGAGTGGCGCTCATCGTCCCCGCACCGCGCGCGAACGGTGCCGCGGTGTGCGCGGTGTTCCACCGCTGGGGTGGCAAGCTGAGCACGGACGACACCTTCGCGGACAACGTCGCCAAGGTTCGCGAAACGGCGTCCGCCGAGGGGGACAGCGACCCGTGGCACGATTGATTCTCGACACGGGCGTGCTCATCGAGGCAGCCCGGCAACGGCTGCCGTCCGATGCCATCGGTAGTGAGGACGACGTCGCCGTACCCGCTGTGGCGATCGCGGAGTACCGCGTCGGCCTGCTGCTCGACCCGAATCCGGCCCGCCGCGCGGCACACACGGCCTACCTGGACGAGATCCTGGCTGTCACACCGACCGTCGAGTACACCATCGAGATCGTTGATCACCACGCCGAACTCGTCGCGCACCTCCAACGCACCGGACAAAGCCGAGGTGCTCACGATCTGATGATCGCCGCGACGGCGCGCGCCACCGGCAGGGTGCTGGTGACCACCGACGCCCGCGCACGCTTCGACGAACTCCCCGATGTCGAGGTGCGGCTGCTCGAGCGCAGCCGGTGAATCCCGCGCAAGCCCAGGATTCACCGGCTGGGCACGACCTCAGGCGACCGGCAGTGCCCGCCGCTCGTCCAGCACCTGCTCACGCTGGCGCTGCTGCTCGGGTGACAGCTCGCTGAACGCGTTCCCGGTGTCGGCACCGCAGGCGGTGTCATGCGCCGGACGCTGCCCGTCCACCAGGAACCGGTTGACGGCGTTGTTGCCGCAGGCGTTCGGCGCGAATACGTACACGCCGTGCCCGCCCTGGTCGACGGTCACCATCCGGGCCCGGTCGCCCAGCGCGCGGCGGGTCTCCCGCGCCCCGACGAGCGGAGTCGCCGGATCACGCAGGTTCTGCACGACCAGGATGTTCGACGGACCGCGGTCGCCGATCTTCACCGGCGGTTCGAGCGGCTGCGACGGCCAGAACGCGCACGCCCAGATGTTGGCCGCCGCCGCGCCGAACATCGGGTACCGCTCCCGGTCGACGGCGACGTTGTGCTGATAGGTCTCCACCGAGCGCGGCCAGGCGTTGTCGTTGCAGGCCACGTGCAACTGCGCGGAAAGCACGTTCTCGAGGACCTCCGGCGGCGGCGCCGCGGCCTCGGCGGCCGGCGTGGCCCCGCGGGCCAGCGCCTGCCACTGCTGCGCCAGCTTCGGGAACGACGTGGTGTCGTACAGCGCGCCGAGCACCCCGGCGCGGAACGCGGAACCGTCGATGGCACCCACCGGAGTCTTGTCGAGCCGCTCGGCCAGCGCGAAGTAGTTCGCGGTCACCTGCTGCGGCGTCTTGCCGAGCCCGTAGCTGTCGTTGCGCGCGGCGGCCCATTTCGCGAAGTCCGGGAAGCGGTCCTGGAAACCCTGGCCGAACCGGCGCGAGCCGGTCACATCGAGGCCGCCGGGGCCGACGACGCTGTCGAGCACGATCCGGTCGGTCCGCTGCGGGAACAGCGTCGAAAACACCGAACCGAGGTAGCTGCCGTAGGAAATGCCGTAGTACGAGATCTTCTTCTCACCCAGCGCGGCCCGGATGGCGTCCATGTCGCGGGCGGTGTTCGCCGTGGTGATGTAGGGCAGGATCGACGCCGTCTTCGAGGTGGCGCACTTCTTCGCGACGCCCTCCACCGCCGTGGCGCGCTTCGCGACGTCGGCCGCGTCACGCGCATACGGCGGCACGTTGCTCTGCAGCGTCTTCAGGTCGCAGGTCACCGGCGTGCTGTGGCCGACACCCCGCGGATCGAAGCCGATCAGGTCGTAACTGTCGGCGACGCTGGCGGGCAGGCCGAGTTGCAGCAGCTGCAACGGCATGTTCAGGCCCGGCCCACCGGGGCCGCCGGGGTTCATCAGCAGGACTCCGCGGCGCTGCGCGGGTTTCGTACTGGCCAGGCGCGAAACGGCGACCTGGATCTTCTTCCCGTCCGGTTTCCGGTAGTCGAGCGGGACGTCGAGCGTGCCGCACTGGAACTGCGGCGGCGCGACGGCAGAGACGTCACTCGGGCACGGGCCCCACTTCACCGGCGGGCTTTCGGCCGCGGTGGCGGTACCGGGTACGACGATCGCGGTCGTGGCGACCGCGGCGGCCAGCAGGCCGAGTCCGCGCGAGACGGACGAACGCATCCCAAACCCCCTGATATCGACGACATCGTCGAGATCAGGCTAGGGACATCGCACCGCGGGGGCGTCCGCCTCCGGAGGTATCCGGCATCCCCCGCGGTGGTGAATTCCGTGTCAGGGTTTTCCCTATGCCCGTTCGGCGGCTTCCGCCCGCACGGCCTTCTTGATCGCGTCGGCGACCGCCGGGGCGACGGCGTTGTCGAACACGCTGGGCACGATGAACGACGCGTTGAGCTTGCCGTTGTCCACGACGTCGGCGATCGCGTCTGCCGCGGCCAGCAGCATGGTGTCGTCGATCTTGTGCGCGTGCGCGTCGAGCAGGCCGCGGAACACGCCGGGGAACGCCAGCACGTTGTTGATCTGGTTCGGGAAGTCGCTGCGGCCGGTGGCGACGACGGCGGCGTGCTTCTGCGCCTCCAGCGGGTCGACCTCCGGGTCCGGGTTGGCCAGCGCGAACACGACGGCGTCGTCGGCCATCGTGGCCACCTGCTGGGCGCCGAACAGGTTGGGCGCCGAGACGCCGATGAACACGTCGGCCCCGACGAGCGCCTCGTGCAGCGTGCCGGACGCGTGCTGCTTGTTCGTCTCCGCCGCTATCGAGGCCAGGTTGTCGTCGAGGTCGCCGCGGTCGGGGTGCACGATGCCGTTGATGTCGGCGGCGACGATGTCGGCCGGGTTCTTGCGCAGCAGCAGGCGGATGATCGCCGAGCCGGCCGCGCCGACGCCGCTGACCACGATCTTGCAGTCCTCGATGTTCTTGCCGACCACGCGCAGCGCGTTGCGCAGCGCGGCGACGACCACGATCGCGGTGCCGTGCTGGTCGTCGTGGAACACCGGGATGTCGAGCTGCTCGCGCAGCCGCGCCTCGATCTCGAAACAGCGCGGCGCGGCGATGTCCTCGAGGTTGATGCCCGCGTACACCGGCGCGATCGCCTTGACGATCTTGATGATCTCCTCGGTGTCCTGGGTGTCCAGGCAGACCGGCCAGGCGTCGACGTCGGCGAACTTCTTGAACAGCGCCGCCTTGCCCTCCATCACCGGCAGGGCCGCGGCCGGGCCGATGTTGCCGAGGCCGAGCACGGCGGAACCGTCGGTGACCACGGCGACGGTGTTGCGCTTGATGGTCAGCCGCCTGGCGTCCTCGGGGTTGTTCGCGATCGCCTGGCACACCCGCGCGACACCGGGGGTGTACGCACGGGAGAGGTCGTCACGGTTGCGGAGCGCGACCTTGGGCGTGACCTCGATCTTGCCGCCGAGGTGGATGAGGAAGGTCCGGTCGGAGACCTTGCGGACCCGCACGCCCGGCAGCGAGTCCAGGGTCTGCGTGATGTCCTGCGCGTGGTTCTCCGACAGCGCGTTGGCGCTGATGTCGACGACGATCGAGTCGGCGTGCGACTCGACGACGTCGAACGCCGTCAGGACGCCGCCGACACGCCCGACGGCGGTGGTCAGATCACCCGCGGCGGTGGACGACGCCGGGGCCTCGACCCGGACAGTGATCGAATACCCGGGACCGGGAACCGGCATGGCACTTACCCCCGCTGGGAAACTCCGAATGGGACGGTGGAAACCCTAGCCCCGTGATCGGCGCCACGCGGCCCCAGCTGGGTGACTGACCAGTAACAACGCTACTTGTTGATCTCCGTCCGCGGGTGCCGGTAGGGCACCTGCTCGAGCGGGAACGTGGTGTCACCGAACGGCGACAGCGCGCCCTGCCGGTCGGCGGCCAGCTCAGTCACCGGGTGCTCGCCGTTCTCCGCAGGCCACGTCGGGTCGATGCCCTTGCTCTTGCCCTGCTGACCCTTCGCCACAACGCCCTCCAAGAACTTGCTCGGCCGGTCCTCAGGTACACAGTCTGCCTGAGCGCGGCTCGGGGACCGGCACCAGCCCGGTATCCTGGTCGTCTATGCCCGCGACCTCTTTGGCGGACTGGCTGCGTGCGGAGTCCGACGACGCACTGACCGCGCTGCTCCGCTCGCGGCGTGATCTGTCGACCCCGCCCCCGTCCGACACCACCGTGCTCGCCACGCGCGCGGGCACCCCCGGCTCGATCGCGCGGGCCTGCGAAGACCTCGACACGTTCACCCTCGCCGTCCTGGACGCCTTCCTGCTCGCGGGCGCCGACGCCGGGCCGGTGCCGCTGAGCGCCATCGCGGACCTCGTCGGAGCCGACGTCCCCGAAGCCCTCGCACGGCTACGTGCCCGTGCGCTCGTGTGGGGGCCCGATGACGCGTTGCGCGTACCGCCGTCGATGCGGGACGCTCTCGGCCCCTTCCCCGCCGGCCTCGGCGCGTCGTCGCCCGCACTGGCGGAAGCCGATATCGAGACGTTGCTCGCGGACGTCGGCGCGGACGAGCGAGCACTCCTGACGACGTTGTCGGCGGGTCCGCCGATCGGCCGGACCCGCGACGCCGGCCTCGACATCCCCTTGGCACGCGCGGAAACCCCGGGCAGCGGCTCCTCGCGCGCGGGCTGCTGCTGCGGCGGGACGACCAGACCGTCGAGCTGCCCCGCGAACTCGGCGTGGCTCTTCGCGGCGGCGTGGTCTTCCCGGAGACCTCACTGTCCGAACCGGACCTGCCGGTCCATCCACATCAGACGTCCACAGTGGACAAGACGGCGGCCGGCGAGGCGATGGAGCTGCTCCGGCACACCGAGGCGTTGCTGACGTCGTGGGCCGCGCAGCCGCCGCCGGTGCTGAAATCCGGCGGTCTCGGCGTGCGTGAGCTGCGGAAACTCGCCAAGGATCTGGAGGTCGAGGAGGCTCACGCCACGCTGCTGGCCGAACTCGCCGTCGGTGCCGGGCTGGTGGCCGACAGCGAGGCGGCCACGCCGGAGTGGGTACCGACGACGCTCATGGACTCGTGGCTGGCCTCGCCGACGGCACAGCGCTGGATCACGCTGGCCCAGGCATGGCTGGAACTGCCGAGGCTGCCGGGACTCGCGGGCGGGCGGGACGCGAAGGACAAGCCGATCGCGCCGCTGTCGGAGGAACTGCGGCGCCCGCTCGCGCCGGTCGCGCGACGGCGTGTGCTCGCCGCGCTGGCAGAGCTGCCCGAGGGCGCCGGGGTGAAGAGCACCGACGAACTCGTCTCGGTACTGGCCTGGCGCGCCCCGCGCCGGGGCGGGCGGCTGCGCGACGAGACCGTGCGCTGGACGATGGCGGAGGCCACCGCACTGGGCCTCGTCGGCCTCGGCGCGCTGACCAGCGCGGCACGGGCCCTGCTCGACGAAGACCGTCCGCGCGCGGTGGAGAAGATCCTCGACGCGCTGCCCGCGCCGGTGGATCACGTGCTGGTCCAGGCGGATCTGACCGTCGTCGCGCCCGGACCGCTGGAGCCCGAACTGGCCGCCGAGATGGCCGCGGTCGCCGACGTCGAATCCGCCGGGCACGCGACGGTCTACCGGATCACCGAGTCGTCGGTGCGGCGCGCGCTCGACACCGGCCGCACCGCGGACGAACTGCACGCGCTGTTCCGCGCGAAGTCGGCGACCCCGGTGCCGCAGGGGCTGAGCTACCTCGTCGACGACGTCGCCCGGCGGCACGGCCGCCTGCGGGGCGGGGCCGCCGGGTCGTTCCTGCGCTGCGACGACGAAGCACTGCTCGCCGAGGTGCTGGCGAACCCGGTCGCCGCGGAATTCGACCTGCGGATGATCGCGCCGACCGTGCTGATCAGCCCGGTCCCGCTGGCCGAGGTCATCGACGGCCTGCGTGCCGCGGGCTTCGCACCCGCCGCCGAAGGCCCGGACGGCCGCGTCCTCGACCTCCGGCACGGCGGCAGGCGCCTGCCCGCCAAGGCCCGCGCCGCGCGGCGGGGCACCGGGGAGCAGGCCGTGCTGACCGATGAGCAGGCTGAACGGATCGTGTCGAACCTGCGCGCGGGCGACGCCGCCTCCGCACGTCGTCGCGGCGCCGCCGTGCGGGCCCCGGTCGGCGGCGGCGCGGACACCTCGGCGACGTTGGAGCTGTTGTCACGGGCGACGCTGGAGCGTCGCGAAGTCTGGATCGGCTTCGTCGACTCGCGGGGCACGGCGAGCCAGCGGGTCGTGCGGCCGATCCGCGTCGGCAGCGGGGTCCTGGAGGGGTCGGACAACGAGCGATATCCGTTGCACCGCATCACTTCGGCAGCACTGGTCGAGGAGTAATCAAAGGGCGCTGACCTGGGGTTTGATTCTTCTCGAATACCGCTGTCCCAGTCTTTCCCAGCAAGGGAGCCACCAGGCCCCGACACCTGTCGAAGCTGGGAAGAGCTGGATACATGAAGAAGCCCCTGAGATCAGTGGCGGTCATCGCCGCCACGATGGCCGCCGTGTCACTGGCCGGCCTGAGCCAAATCTCTGCCGCAGTGGCACAGACCGCTACCGCCCCCGCACTGGCCGCGAGCGCCGCCGTGGACGGCCAGATCACCCGCAGCGAGGTGATGACCCGCGCCCAGTACCAGCCTGACGCCGTTCTCGGCCGGGTCGCCCGGCCGAGCGTGGAAGGCCCGGCATGGCAGCCCCCACCCGCGATCGGGGCCGGAAAGTGCTTACAGGGCGCGGAGTCCGGCGAGGACGCGTTCCATGAACTCGCGCGACGACCGGTCGCCCAGCACCAGTTCGGTCTGGTGGATCAGCACCAGGCCGACGTCCGACATGTCGCCGACGAGCACCTTCACCACCCCGAGCGGCAGCCGCAGATGCGCCGCGATCTCCGCGACGGAGCGCGTGTCCAGGCACAGATCGCAGATCCGGCGGTGTTCGACGGACCGCACGCCGCGGTAGCGCCGCCCGTCTTCACTGGTGGAAACCAGCGCTTCGAGAGCGAGGTTGTGGTCGGAGTGGGTCCGCCCGCCGGTTCGCGTGTACGGACGCACGCGGGAGCCGGAGGAAACCACCGGCGCCTCGGCCGGCTGCGGGACCGCGACGAGCGGACCGGGCGCGGGCACCGGGGCGCCCTGCCAGCCGTCGGCCGGATCCCACAGGGGCTCCGCGGGAGCGGTAGCGGGAGCCGGAGCGGCGGAGTGCCTGCCCGCGGCCTCCCAGTCGGGGGCGTGCACGGGTTCGGCCACCGGGCGCGGTTCGACCTCGAGGGTGCCCGACGCCCACCCGCGGGTGTCCGGGTCGGCGTGCCTCGCCTGCTCGGGCCGCGACCGCGGCGATGGTGGTGGCGGGGGCGGCTGGCGTTTCGGCACGACACGCATCGCCAGCGTGCTCATGTCGAAGCGGCTCGGTGAGTCGATGCCTTCCCGCTCGGTGCCCCGGTGCAGCGACTCCCAGCCGCTGGTGTCCGGGTCTTCGAATCCGGTGATCCTCATCGCACGCTACCCACGTACGCCGCCCTGCAGCTGCGCGCGCAGTTCCGGGGTGATCTGCTGGCCGACCCGCTCCACGAGCAAGGTCATCTCGTAGGCCACCGTGCCGATGTCGCACGTCGGCGCGGCGAGCACCGCCAGCGACGAACCGTCCGCGACGGACATCAGGAACAGGTAGCCCCGCTCCATCTCGACCACGGTCTGGTTCACGCCACCGGCCTCGAAGCAACGCGCCGCGCCCTGGGTGAGACTGATCAACCCGGAGGCCACCGCGGAGAGCTGCTCGGCGCGTTCCTGCGGGAGTCCCTCGGACGGCGCGAGGAGCAGGCCGTCGGCCGATACCAGCACGGCATGCGCGGCGCCGGGTACCCGGCGCACGAAATCCGTGATGAGCCAGCCGAAAGTGCCCTGCTGCTGGCCGGAAGCCGTCACTGCCCCTCCAAGCTGTTGTCGCGGTCGCCTGTGCCCATCACGAGCGAAGCGCCCGCGGACACGTGCCGAAGACGCTTGCTCCCAGCGTATTCGGCCCGCCAAGAGTGTCGAGTCCGTCATTATGGACGTCTTCGGCACGGTACGTGCGCGACTGGACGCGGATTGCGCCGACACATGCCGAACCACGCATCCGTGGGTCACTCCATGGTGGTAACGACAACCGTGCCGCGACGGCCTGTCCGTGCAGGTCAACCGCGTTACCGATCGCCTGATCGGGCAGTTCCGGCCCCGACCGTACCGAAGGGAAAGGCACTTTCCATCGTCCGGTCGGCGGCACCACTCCCCGAAGCGGGTGAAGCACGCCGAGTTCACCCCAACGGCCGCATCCGCCTCTCCCATTTCCGCCCTTATCCCGCCCGCAGCGCCGTATCGTGTGCGATCGCGTGCTGCACGACCGAGATCAACACCTGCTTGGCCGATTCCCGCTCCCGTGCGTCACAGGCCATGATCGGCACCGACGGCGCGATGGTGAGCGCGTGCCGGACGTCCTCGATCTGGTGATGCAGCAAGCGGTCGAAGCAGTTGATCGCGACCACGTACGGCAGCTTCCGGTTCTCGAAGAAGTCGATCGAGGGGAACGCGTCGGCGAGCCGCCGCGTGTCCACCAGCACGACCGCCCCGATGGCGCCCACCGCGAGGTCGTCCCACATGAACCAGAACCGGTGCTGGCCCGGCGTGCCGAACACGTACAGCACCAGGTCCGAGTCCAGCGAGATCCGGCCGAAGTCCATGGCGACCGTCGTGGTCGTCTTGTTCGGGGTGGCCGTGACGTCGTCGTGCCCGACGCTCGCCTCGGTCATCATGGCCTCGGTGGTCAACGGGTCGATCTCCGAGATCGCCCCGACCAGTGTCGTCTTCCCCGAACCGAATCCGCCGGCCACCACGATCTTGGCCGACGACGTCGGACCGGTCACCTGCGGCGCATTCGCGTCGGAGTCAAATTCTCCGAAGCCCACTGAGCACCCTTTCCATGAACTCGATACTCGGGCGGTCGCCGACGGCCGCGCCGCTGGTGTGCACCAGCACCAGGCCTAGACCCGCCACGTCACCAATCAGGACCCGGACGACGCCGAGTGGCAGCCGCAGCAGCGCCGCCACCTCCGCGACCGAGCGGGTGTCGAGGCACAGGTCGCAGATCGACCGGTGTTCGGGCACGCGCACGCGGTCGAGCAGGCGCCCGTGTTCACTGGTCGAGACCAGTGCTTCGATGGCCAGGTCGTACGTCGGCCGGGTCCGGCCCCTGGTCCGGAAATACGGCCGGACAAGGCCGGAGGACTGGGTTTCCTCGTACTGCTCGTCGACGTACTCGTTCTGTGCCTGCTGCGGCAGCGCGGCGGCCAGTTCCTCGGAATTCGGGCCCTGCGACATGTCCCGGCTCGCGCTGTACGCCGCCAGTTCCCCGGTGGTGTACAGCGGCCCGCTCACGCCGCCGAACAGCTCGGAACTCGGACCGCCGAACAGCCGCTCGCGACTTCCCGGCACGTGCAGGTCGGGATCGTTCGCCGCGTAGTTGTCAGACGGCCGGAGCGGTTCCTCGGCGGCCAGCTCGGACTCGCCGGCCCCGCCGCTGCGCCGCGCCCGCCATTCGCGGTCGACCCGCTCCCGGAACGACTTCCAGTCCTCCCGGCTTTCCTCACCGCCGCGCTCCGCCCAGTTGCCCGAGAAGTCGTCACCGAGCCGGCCATCGCCCCTCAAGCGTCCGTCATCCACGACATTCTCCTCGGTTCCCCGGCCGTCAGCGCCTCGCCGCGCCCTGCAGTTGCGCTCGCATCTCCGGTGTCAGCTGCTGTCCGACCCGCTCGACGAGCAGCGTCATTTCGTAGACGACCAGACCGATGTCGCTCTCCGGTGAACCCAGCACCGCCAGGCAGGAACCATCCGACACCGACATGAGGAACAGGAAGCCGTTCGCCATCTCGACGACCGTCTGCGCGACGGCCCCGCCCTCGAACACCTTCGCCGCGCCGCGCGCGAGGCTGGTCAGCCCCGAGGCGACGGCCGCGAGCTGGTCGGCCCTGTCCTTCGGCAGTCCCCGCGAGGCCGCCAGCAGCAGACCGTCCGCGGACACCACGACGGCATGGGCCGCCCCCGGCACCCGGTGCACGAAATCCGTGATCAGCCAGGCGAAACTGCCGGCACTGCCCGCCTTGCCCGTCTGACCGCTCGGCTGTGCCGAACCGCCACCCGGCTGCATCGCACCCGCCCGTGTCACCTTGACTCCTCACTGCTGTCCTCGGCCGAACCCGGCACGCCACTCGCCCGATCCTTCAATGCGTGCCTACCCGATGTGTATCCACGTTGGAAGCTTGCCATCCTGCTCCGCGCCGCTGTCGCCGAGCGGGTGATCGCGCCCGCCCCCGGCAGGCCGACGGTCGTGTCGGCCAGCGAAACCGCCGGTTCGGCCGGCGCGGCGGGCTCGATCGACCCGGGGACGAGATAGGCGTTCGGGATGCGCTTGGGCAGCCCGGCCGGGGTGATCTCCTCGCCCTTCGATTCGAGCAGCGACTGTGCCGCGTTCCAGCCTTCGTCGGACGCGCTGTGCCACCCGTCGGCCGGCGGCAGGAGCGGTTCGCTCGCCTGGCTCGGCTCCTCCTCGCTCGGGCTCGGTTCTTCCTGTACGGCAACCGGGTCGGCCGCGGGTTCGGGAGCGTCGGCTCCGGACGAGGCGCCGAGTTCGTCGGCGGCCCCGTTCTCGTCGCTCTCACTGAACCAGCGTGACAGCACCGACTGATAGATGGGCAGCCGCCGGGTGGGTACATCGTCTTCGAGGGCGGCGGCGTCGTCGGTCTCGGGCAGATTGTCGGCGGGCTTCCGCTCCTCCGGCGCGACGTAGGTCGGCTCGCGCTTCGGCAAAACCAGCGGCGAGAACCGCGTCTCGGCCATGCTCGCGCCTTCGCCGTTCGCGGGCCCGGCGAGATCGTCCGCGGTGGGCCACGCCGGAGTCTCCTCCGCCGACGGCCCGGAACTCGTGAACGGACCCGCCGCGTTCGTGAACGGGCCCGCCGCGTTCGTGAACGGCCCGGCCGCGCTGTTCCCCGCGACGAGGTCGTCGAGGCTGATCGGCTGGTCCAGCGGCACGAGGCCACCACTCGGCGTCGCCGCGGGTTCCGGGGCCGAGGCCGGTGGGGCCTGCGGCGTCGCGGACCTCGACGGCGGGGGCGGGGTGATCTCGGTGGGCCGTTCGACCGGCGGAATGCCCGGCAACGACGTCTCGGACCGGTTGGCGGGCGGCGGGGTGTGCCGCGGCGGGGCCTGCCGGATCTGCGTGAGCAGTTCGGCGGGCACCACGACGCGGGCGATCACGCCGCCCTCGATGTCCTCGTTCTCGCGCAGCCGGACCTCGATGCCGTGGCGCTGCGCCAGCCGCGCGACCACGTACAGGCCCATCCGGCGGGTCACCGAGACGTCCAGGTCCGGCGGGTCGGCCAGGCGCTGGTTGATCTCGGCGAGCCGGTCCTCGGCCATCCCGACGCCGTGGTCGGTGACCTGGATGGCGAGCGCCTTCTTCCGGGTGACCACGGCCCGCACGATGACCTTCGTCTCCGGCTCGGAGAAGTAGGTCGCGTTGTCCAGCAGCTCGGCGAGCACGTGCACGAGGTCGTGGATCGCCAGCCCCTGCACCGCGACGTCGGGCACGATGCCGACCTCGATGCGGGCGTACTGCTCGATCTCCGACACCGCGGCGCCGATGACGTCGGCGGCTGGCACCGGCTTGGGCACCGACTTCGCCAGCCCGGCACCGGAAAGCACCAGCAGCGACTCACCGTTGCGGCGCAGCCGGGTCGCGAGGTGGTCGAGCTCGAACAGGCTGGCCAAGTGGTCCGGGTCCTGCTCGTCGGCCTCGAGCCGGTCGATCACGCCGAGCTGGCGTTCCACCAGCCGCTGCGAACGCCGGGAGAGGTTCACGAAGATGCCGTTGACGTTCTCCCGCAGCAGCGCCTGTTCGGCGGCCATCTTGACGGCCTGCTCGTGGACGACGTCGAAGGAGCGCGCCACCTCGCCGATCTCGTCGCGCGAAGTGACCGGCACCGGATCGACGGCCTTCTTCGAGGCGTTGATCGGGTCGGGATCGTCGAGGATCGCCTGCACGGTGGCGGGCAGCCGGGTGTAGGCGACGTCGAGCGCGTTCTTCCGCAGGATCCGCAGCGGGCGCAGCATCAGCCGCGCGACCAGCAGCATCAGCACCAGCGCCGCGATGAGCGCGGCGAGCACGATCGCGCTGTTGACCCAGGCCGAGGTGATCGCCTGGCTGGCCAGGTCGTCGGCGCGGGTCCGCAGCTGGGCGAGCAGGTTGCTCTCCACCGCGCGGAGCTTCTCGGCGGCGACGCGGCTGTCCTTGTCGAGCAGCGCGCCGTCGATGTTCGGCGCCTGGCCCTGCTGGGCGAAGGCGAACGCGGCGGTCTGGATCCGGCGCCGGTCGTCGACCTCGGGGCCGGAGACGGTGTCGGAGTAGAGCTGCCGCTGGTCTTCGGTGGAGTTCGCGAGGAACGACGCGATGGCGGCGTCACCGGACGCCGCGGCGGCGCGGGTCTGGTCCAGCAGGTCGCCGGGGAAGGCGTTGCGGAACGCCGCGACCTCGAGGGCGGCGTCGGCGCGCGAGATGAACTCCTTGGCCTCACTGACCGCCTGCGTGCTCGAACCGAGCCGGAGCACGTCGCGGTCGGTGACCGCGGTGGTGACCTCGCGGCCCAGCTGGATCAGCGAGTCGAGGATCGAGGTGTAGGTGTTGAACACCATCAGATCGGAGAAGGAGGATGTGCTGATCGCCGCGCGCAGCGGGCGCAGCGCGTCGAGCCGCTGGAGCCCCCGCGAGTACCGGTCGCTGGTGTCCTGGTCGTCGGTGTTCAGCGAGCTGGCCGAGGTCCGCAGGTCGTCGACGACGCGGTCGACCCGGGAGACCTGCGCGTCGAGGCCGGTCTGGCGGAGCGCGTCGCCGGATGCCAGGCGGGTGACCGCGAGCGCGCGTTCGCTCTGCAGTTCGTGCACCACCGTGGTGATCTTGACGGCGAAGGCGACCTGATCGGCGGTGCGCTGGAACTGGCTCGCCTGCTTGGCGTCGTCGACGACCCGCAGCGCGCCGAGCACCAGTGCGGTCAGGGTGGGGATGATGAGGATGGCGGCGAGCTTCGAGCGCAGCCGCCAGTTGCGCATACCGGTGAAGATCCCGGTTCGCCGGGACGGATTCGCTTCCGGATCCGCCCCGTGAGTCTGCGCAGGGGTCCCTCCTACCCCCGCGGTGTCTACGTTCGGCACCGCCGCACCACCATTGTCGTCCGGGCCGGTAAAGCCCTGTTCGTTCCGACGCCCCGAAGTTCCCGGGCGCCCCGTGTTGTCTTCGACCACTTCTAACCGCACACTCCCGGCCACCGGAACACCGTCCCGGTCGCGGGATTCCAGCGCGTGAGGCTACCCGAATGGGGGAATAGATCGATATCCCCACCAGTTCCTGGTGCTGCCTCTCGCCGAGAAGACGACAATGCAGTGGCTGAACCCCGCTCCCTCGAGCGGCATCGGTTCAGTTCGAGCATCGGTTACCGGTCCCTGCACTGGTTCTCATTCGATCCGACGGCCTAACCCACCAGCGCGGCGGCTCTGCTCGGCCAGGCTGAAGGTACTGCCCACCGCCGAGTAGAACACCGTGGACACCGCGGATCGACTTGATCGGCCATCCAGGCACTCTCTCTCACTACATTGGTGGTCAGCACATCACCGTAGGTGCAGAGGGTAGCGAACGACCGGGCAAGATGTAACCCTCCCGAAAGCGGGGAGGACGAGCCTGACAATCGGACAGCGAACCGGACATCGCTGAATGTGATCATGACGCTATACGCAGGGTTAACGGCTACTGCATGTGGCGCAAGAGCTCTCCGCAAGAAGCCGAACGGGTGAGCTATACCACTTTGGTTTTCTTCGAAATAGACCCATTGTGAGCAAGCGGTCACGTTCTCTACAGTGGCCGCGTGTCTTCCCCGTGGGTTGGCACGCCTCTTCATTCACCTTGGTTCGACCACCGAGAACTCCTCCCAGGGGGCATGCCTTGCTCGGACCCGGCACAGGCAGCAGCGGCCGTCGCGGGCCACGTCCCGCGCTCGGCGCGGCGCTCACTGTGGCGATGACGGTCTCCCTGAGCGGCTGCGGCATGCTCGGCGGCTCGGACAGCACCTCCTCCACCGGGCCCGGTGGCCTCGAGAAGACGGTCATCAAGGTCGCGATCATGTCGACCATCGACACCGCCCCCTTCCGCCTGGCCCAGGACGCCGGCTACTTCAAGAACGAAGGGCTCACCGTCGAAGCCACCGAAGCCCCCACCGGGCAGGTGGCCCTGACCAAGCTCATCGGCGGCGAAGCCGACATCAGCTACTCCAGCTACACCCCCTTCTTCGCCGCCAAGAGCAAGGACACCGCCGACATCCGCCTGGTCGCCGACGCCTCCTCGGCCGCGCCCAAGAGCACCGCCGTCGTCGCGCTGCCCACCTCCCAGGTCAAGAGCGTCCCCGACCTCGCGGGCAAGAAGATCGGCATCACCGCCCCCAACACCATGTCCGACACTCTCACCAAATCGGTCATGAAGGACCACGGCGTCGACTTCTCCACCGTCAAGTGGGTCCCGGTGCTTCTGCCCAACGTGGCCGCGTCGCTGAAGAACGGCGACATCGACGCCGCGTTCCTCACCGAGCCCTTCATCACCCAGTCCGCCAAGGCGGTCGGCTCCGTCCCCGTCGCCGACACCGGCACCGGGTCCACCCAGGACTTCCCCACCGCCGGCTACGGCGCGCTCGGCAAGTTCACCACCGAGAACCCCAGGACCGTCGCCGCCTTCCAGCGCGCCATGCTCAAGGCCACCCGCGATGCGGCCGACCGCGCCAAGATCGAACCCCTGATGGTGAAGTACGCCAAGGTCGACCCGGACACCGCCGCCCGCACCACGCTCCTCACCTTTCAGTCCACATTGGACGCACGGCGGCTGCAGCGCGTCCCCGACCTCATGCTCCAGATGGGCGCCATCACCACCAAGGTCGACGCCGCCGCCATGATCGTCCCCCAGGTGAACGGCTGACCCATGCCAGGAAGACTCCCCACGAACATCCGAGAAAGCGGTTTCTTTCCGACGAAAGGTCTGAACCACTCCGGGGCCGGTGAGCTTTTGATCACGAGAGCGGCACAATCCGACCACGCGGTGTCTAATGTCGACGCCGCCGAGGCGGCGCGGGTACTCGCCCTCGCGGACCGAAACTCGCCGGGTATGTCCATTTTCGGGGACCCGGAGAGCACGCGTCGCCCGCGACGCGGCATGCTAAGGACGACCGGAGAATCTGCCAGCCGATCGAAAAACGAAACGCTTACCGTGGTGTGCACAAGATCGACGGTGTACACAAGAGCGACCAGAACACAGACCCACGTCCGACTCGGGATGCCCTCGGGGTGCTCGCAGGAGCAGGTGAACGGCCGAACGTGCAGCGCTACATACCCATCCACACCGTGACATCTGCAAGGAGCTGACCTTGTTCACATCCGCCACCACCGGCGTACCCCTGCGGCGCCGCACTATCCACTTTGCGCTGGCGGCCCTCGTCGCGACCACCGTGAGCGGCTGCGGCCTGCTCGGTGGCTCGGACGGCTCGACGTCGGGGGGAAGTTCGGGCGGGCTGGAGAAGTCCTCCATCAAGGTTTCCGTCATGTCGGTCATCGACACCACGCCGCTGCGGCTCGCCGTGGACAATGGCTACTTCAAGGCCGAGGGGCTCGAGGTCCAGCCCATCGAGGTGCCGGACGGGCAGACCTCGCTCACCAAGCTGATCAGCGGCGAAGCGGACATCGCGTTTTCCAGCTACCAGCCGTTCTTCAGCGCGAAAGCCAAGAACACCGGGGACATCCGGCTGGTCGCGGACGCGGTGTCGGCCAGCCCCAAGAGCAACGAGATCATCACGGGGGCGAACTCCTCGGTGAAGGGCATCGCCGACCTGGCGGGCAAGAAGGTCGCGATCACCGCCAAGAACACCGCCTCCGATCTGCTCACCCGCTCGGTGCTCAAGGACCACGGCGTCGACCCGAACAAGGTCAACTGGGTCCAGATGGGGATGGCGAACGTGGCGGCCGCGCTGAAGAACGGCGACATCGACGCCGGCTACCTCGCCGAGCCGTTCCTGACCCAGGCCGGGAAGACGGCGGGTGCCGTCCCGCTCGCCGACGCCGCGAGTGGCGCGACGCAGGACTTCCCGCTGGCGGGCTACGGCGCGCTCGGCAAGTTCGTCACGGACAGCCCGAAGACGCTGGCGGCCTTCCAGCGCGCCATGCAGAAGGCGACGAGGGACGCGGCCGACCGCGCGAAGATCGAGCCGCTGGCGGTCAAGTACGCCAAGGTCGACCAGGACACCGCCGCGCTGCTCACGCTGCCGACCTTCGTGTCCACTTTGGACGCCCGGCGCCTGCAGCGGGTCCCGGACCTGATGCAGCAGATGGGCGCGATCCCCGCGAAGATCGACGCCGCGCCGATGATCGCCCCGCAGGTTTCCAACTGACGTGACACGTTTTCTCCGCGGTCTCGCCGGTCTGGCCGGCTTCTTCCTGCTCTGGGAAGCGGCCTGCCGGACCGGCCTGATCGACCAGACCTTCCTTCCCGCGCCCAGCAAGGTGCTCGCCACCATCGTGCAGCTGCTCGGCGACGTGTCGTTCCTCCGCGACGTCATCGCGACCGTGCTCGCGTGGGCGATCGCGCTGCTGATCGCGGTCGCGATCGCGGTGCCGGCGGGCCTGCTGCTCGGCAGTGTCCCCGGACTGCGCGCGGCCACCGCGTCGGTGGTCGAATTCCTCCGGCCGATCCCCGCGGTCGCGCTGATCCCGTTGGTACTGCTGGTGATCGGCAGCGGCCCGGAGTCCAAGATCACGCTCGGCGTGTACGCCTCCTTGTGGCCCATCATGTTCAACACGATCTACGCGCTCGGCGAGATCGACCCGGTGCTGATGGAAACGGCCAGGGCGTACGGCACCGGCCGCGTCCGGTCGCTGACCTCGGTCGCGCTGCCGCACACCGCGCCGTTCGTGTTCACCGGTATCCGGCTGTCCGCGACGATCGCGCTGATCGCGATCGTGAGCACCGAGTTCCTCGCCGGGACGAAACTCGGCATCGGGAACTTCATCCTCCAGGCCAGCACCGGCAGCACCCGCTTCGACCTGGTGCTGGCGGGCACCGTGGTCGCCGGCGTGCTCGGCTTCCTCATCAACGAAGGACTCGACCAGCTCGGCAAGCGGCTTTTCCGGTGGAGCACCGTGGATCGGGGGGCGACGGCATGAGTCTCACGTTGTCCGGGCGGGTCGGCAACCGTGTCGGCCGTGGTGTTTCGGTACTGCTCCGGAACTGGCTGGTCTTCATCGCGCTCGTCCTGCTGTGGGAGCTGGTGACGCGGCTGCTCCCGAGTCCGTTCTTCCCGCCGCCGAGCCAGATCGTCACGACGGCGGTGAAGCTGTGGTTCACCGGGCCCGCCTCGCAGGTGTTCCTGACGGACGCGGTGTACGACAACGTGTTCCCGAGCCTCGGCCGGACACTCGGCGGCTGGGCGGGCGCGGGCCTGCTCGGCATCGCGCTCGGCACGGCCATCGGCCGCTCGCGAACCGCGATCGACTACTTCGGCCCGTTGTTCGCGTTCTTCCGTTCCGTGCCACCGCCCGCGCTGATCCCGGTGTTCGCGATCCTTTTCGGACTGGGACCCGGGATGCAGACCGGCTCGATCGTCTTCGGCGCGATCTGGCCGGTACTGCTCAACACCGTCGACGGCGTCCGGTCGGTCGATCAGGTCAAAGTGGACACCGCGCGGTCGATGCGGACACCGCGGGGCTACTGGATCGCCTCGGTGGTCCTGCCCGCCGCGGCACCGAAGATCTTCGCGGGACTGCGGGTCAGCCTGTCGATCTCGTTGCTGCTGATGGTGGTCTCGGAGCTGGTCGGCTCGTCGTTCGGTATCGGGCATTCGCTGCTGACCGCCCAGCAGTCGTTCGACTTCCCGCTCATGTGGTCGTGGCTGGTCCTGCTCGGACTGCTCGGCTACGGCTTCAACGCGGCGTTCCTCGCGGTGGAACGCCGGGTACTCGCCTGGCAGCCCACTCGCACATAGGTCTATTGAGGACAGTCAATGTCAACCATGCTCGAGGTCTCCGGCCTCAACCACCAGTACGGCGGCGGCGCGGGCGCGCACATCGCCGTCAGCAACCTGTCCTTCACGGTCGAATCGGGGCAGCTGGCCAGCATCGTCGGGCCGTCCGGCTGCGGGAAGTCGACACTGCTGCGCTGCGTCGCGGGCCTCATCGCGCCGACCTCCGGCGAGGTCACCCTGCACGGTGACCGGGTCTCGGGCGTTCCCGACGATCTCGCCGTGGTTTTCCAGGACTACAGCCGGTCGCTGTTCCCCTGGCTCTCGGTGGCCAAGAACGTCGAGTTTCCCTTGCGGTGGCGGCCGATGAGCAAGGCCGACCGGCGTGCGGCGGCGCAGGAGGCACTGGAGCAGGTCGGTCTCGCCGGGGTCGGGAAGAAGTACCCGTGGCAGCTTTCGGGCGGGATGCAGCAGCGGGTGTCGATCGCGCGGGCGCTCGCGCGACGTCCTGCGCTGCTGCTGATGGACGAGCCGTTCGCCTCGGTGGACGCGCAGACGCGGTTCGAGCTGGAGGACCTGACCCGGCGGGTGCAGCGCGAGCAGGGTTCGACGGTGCTCGTCGTGACCCACGACATCGACGAGAGCGTCTACCTGTCCGACCGGGTCCTGGTGCTGTCGAAGTCCCCCGCGTCGATCGTCGCGGACCTGACGGTCGACCTGCCCGCGGAACGGGATCAGATCACCACCCGCGAATCGGCGGAGTTCGTCAGCCTGCGCGGCGAGGTCGCCCGCCTGCTGCACGGCGGCGCCCCCGAAGCCGCCACCGCGATGTCGGACGCCGCCGAATGGGACCTCGCCAACTCCCACACCGTCACCCCCGACAACGCACACCACCGCCCCTGACCCGCGAGTCCCCCACTCGGGTGCCCGAGTTCCACACTCACGCACCCGAGTTCCCTATTCGGGCCGCGTCTGCGGTTGTCCACAACAGGGTCGGCTATCCACAGATTCACCAAACCCCCGCTCCCCGCCCCCGGATCGCGATACGCTGGTTGCAGGGGTGCCCCCGGGAGGGTGGGGGACTGCCCCGGCGTTAATAGAGGGCCGTGGGGTTCGGATCCACGTGCACGTGCACCAGGGTGGGCCGCGAGTCGTTGAACGCCGCGGTCAAGGCCGGCGCGAGCGCGGCGCCCTCGGTGACGGTGACGGCGTGGACGCCCATGCCGGTAGCCAGCGCGGCGAAATCGATCCCGCCCAGGCCCGTGCCGGGCAGTTTCGCACCGTCCGCGGTCTGGCCGAGAATGCGCACGGCGGCGTACTGCGCGTTGTCCAGGATGACGAACGTGACCGGGACGTTCTGCCGCGCGGCCGTCCAGAGCGCCTGGACGCAGTACATGCTGGAGCCGTCGCCCAGCACGGCCACGACCTTCCGGTCCGGCCGTGCCATCGCGGCGCCGATGGCAGCGGGCAGGCTGTAGCCGAGCGTGCCGCTCGTCCCGGTGAGGAACCCGGTGTCGGTCGACGTGATCGGCAGGTAGTCGTGCAGGATGTTGCGGTGACTCGGGGTCTCCTCAACGACGATCCCGTTGCCCGGCAACACTTCCGACAGTGTCGCGTAGGCGTACTCCGCCGTGATCGGTGTCGTCATCGCGGGCTTTTCGGGACGTACCAACGGTTTCGGCGCGACACGGTCCCCCGCGCTGACGTGCTCCGCCAACGCGCGAATCCCGAGCTTCAGCGTCGTGCGGATGCCGGTCCCTTCGGCCGCGCGAGCGAGGACCTGCTCGTCGTCGCTGAGCAGGTACAACGGCGGTAGCGCGTCCTCCGCCTCGCCGCGGTAGACGTGATACAGGAACGCCGGAGCGCCGGCCACCAGCACGAGGTCGTGCCCGGCCAGCGTACGCGCGGCGAGAATGCGTTCGGGCTGCAGGAAACCGAGGAACAGCGGGTGATCCTCGGGGAACGAGCAGCGGCCCGACATCGGCGCGACCCACACCCCCGCGCCGAGCCGTTCGGCCAGCGCGACCAGGTCCGGGACCGCGCCGTCGTGGTCGACGGCGGCACCCGCCACGATCGCCGGGCGCTCACTGGCGTCGAGCGCGTTCGCGAGGTCCTGGATCGCGTCCGGATCCGGGCCGTAACCGGGTATCCGGGGACGTTGCGGAGTCGGCTTGCCGGTTTCGGCATCCCAGTCGTCCGCGGGGACGGAGACGAACACCGGCCCCTGCGGCGCCTGCGTCGCGACGTGATACGCGTGCGCGATCGCGGCCGGGACGTCCTCGGCTCGCGCGGGCTCGCAGCTCCACTTCACGTACGGCTTGGGGAAGTTCGTCGCCTCGACCGCACCGAGGTATGGCTCGTCCGGCAGCAACGACCGCAGCTGCTGGCCCGCGAGGATGATCAACGGTGTCCGGTTGCGGTACGCGGTGAACACGTGCCCGAGCGCGTGCCCGACGCCGCCCGCCGAATGCAGGTTGACCAGCACCGGCTGCCTCGACGCCTGCGAGTACCCGTCCGCCATCGCCACGACCCCGGCCTCCTGCAGGCCGAGGACGTAGGTGAAGTCGTCCGGCCAGCCGGTGAGGAACGGGATCTCCGTCGTCCCCGGATTGCCGAAGATCGTGGTCAGCCCCAGTTCGCGGAGCAGTTCCCTGGTGGCCGCGCGGACCGTACGTGTTCCCATGCCGACACGTTAACTCGTACGAGTGACACCCGACACAGGGTCGACCATCCCCGCCCGCAACTCTGTCTCCACCGGAACCGCTGCCAAGACCTACCTCACCTGACCGAGAAATCGCTCGATTTCCCCGCGGTGTTTACGACGGTACACAGTTACCCTGGCTGCCATGCTTCCGGACGATGACAGTGGGATCCTCGACGTCACAACAGCTCCTGGCCGAGAGCGTGCGGGACGATGCTCGATCTCAACAATTATCCGATAGTGCACACAAACGGGCCTCGAACTTGAATGATCGTTCCCATGGCATGATAAATTCGCACGGTAACCTCCCGGTCGCGGAAATGATGTCCTAGGGTCGTTCGTCGGAAGCGAAGCGGTACAGGGGAGGAACCGATGAGCTTCACGCCAGTCCCCCGATCGGAGCAGGCCCAGGGTGACTATCGGAGCAACCACAAGGACGCGGTCGCCGACGAGAATCTCCGCGCGAACGTGCCCGGCGCCCGCTCCCAGGCCAGCCCGGTAGCGACCAGCACCAGCGGCGGCGCGGGCTACAAGATCGACCCCGAAGGCCTCGCGGCCCAGATCCGCGTCTTCGAAGGGCTCCGCAAGCAAAGCGCCAAGTGCTGGGACGTCCTCAGCGACGCCGCGCGGAGGGTGACACCGCCCTCCGCCGACGATCCCGCGAACGCTCAGGCCATGGCCACTCGAAGCTCACTGCTGGCGGCCGCTGAACAGAACAAGGCGATGGCGGCCTACGCTCAGCGGCTGATCGATTCGATGCGCAAGGCCAACGGGACTTACCAACAGCGCGACCAGGATGTCGGCGGGATCTTCAGCCAGGCCCACGACGGAGGAGCGAAGGTGAACCCACTTTTCCAGGAGTTCCCTGGCCGATGAGCAGCAACCGTCCGCGCGCCTACCTCGTCATCGCCGTCTCCGCAGCAGCTGTTGTTTCGTCCTGCAGCACCGAGGTTCCCGGGCAGGCAGGCCCACCGGCTTCGCCGAGCAGCAGGACGGACTCGACCGCCGGTGCGCCGGCCGGTAAGCGGGCTCCGAAGGTCACCCGGCCGTTGGATGCGGCAAAGTACATAGCCGATCCCTGCGCGAGCCTCACCCAGGCGCAGCAAGGAGAATTCCGGGTCCTCGAACCCGGAGAGCGAACCGACATCAACGGGGATCCGAACTGTCGTTGGCAACTCAAGCCGGATGGCGCCACAAGCGTCGGAGTGACTTATGCCGTCAAGGTCACTAATGGCTTGAGCAATCTTTACGCACTCGACAGCACGGGCTGGTGGAAAAACGGCTACTTCACACCGACGACCGTCAGTGACTATCCTGCGGCCTACAATGAGATAGCCGACCATCGAACACAAGGAGATTGTATTCTTTCGGTCGCAATCTCGGATTCGCTGTTCTTCAGCACAGCTGTCCGATCACGCGCCGGCGATGACTCTTGTCTCGCCGCCAAGAACGCTGCCGCTGCCGTACTGGACACCATAAAAAAGGGGGCATGAGGTAGGCATGATGACTGGTCAAGAGATCTACGAAAATTTCGCCAGCGCCCCCGGAACCTCTGGGCTCGAGGCGGCGAAGGAGCAACTCAAGACCGCTTTCCGGGTCTACGAGACGCTTGGCCAGGAATTTCAGCAATCCGCAGCCCGGCTGGAAGAGTACTGGCAGGGTGACGCGGCAGGCGCGGCGGCGCGCGGAGCCGGGCCACTGGTCGTCGCACACGATCAGGCCGCCATGAAAATGCAGACCGCGGATGGACTGCTGGACAACCAGATTTCGAGCTTTCACCGCACCAAGAACACCGTCAAGCCGGTTCCCGACGTACCGCAGGATCCCGCCACGTTCGACGAGGCGGGCTGGGGCAAGCAGGCGGGCATCCTGTTCCAGACGCAGCAGGCGAATGACGCGGCTGCCCACAACGTCCAGGTCATGAACCAGTGGACGCAGACGTCGAGCCACAACGGCGGTTCGATGCCGACGGACTACGGAAAAATCGATCCCGGCGTGTTCAGTGTGTCCGAGGACAAGGGGACACAGAGCACCATTACGCCGGTCCGCGGTTTCGACGGTACCGATCGTACCCGCGGCAAGAGCCGACAGACATCCGAGAAGACCGACACCATTGGCGGACGCCCTACCCAGAGCCAGAACACGCAGCACCGGAACCAGCCGGTCACACCGACTCGGTCCACAGTGGACAATCGGCGGGAAGCAGGCCGGCAGCCCGGAAGCGGGGCCGGCGAGGGCACCACGCCGGGCAGCTACCAGCCGCCGAAGTCGGCGCCTGGTGGCTTGCCCGTTCAGCCTCCCGCAGCCGCGAACACGTCCGGCGGAGGAGCGAACTACGTGGGCCCCCAGCCATTCGGGCCGGGAACGCCGGGCACGCCGGGCACGCCTGAGACCGGGTTCGGGCGACGCGGCGGCATGGGCGGTGAGGTCGGCCGAGGCGCGGGAGCGGGCAGGAGCACGGGTGGTGGCCCGGGTTCCGGCATGGGCAAGGCGCTCGGCGAAGGCAAGGGCGTCGGAGCGATGCGTGGCGGCGCGGCCGAGCCGGGTATGCGGGGCGCGGCGCCCAACGCGCGTGGCAGCACAGGCATGGCTCCCGGAGTTGTGCAGGGCGGTAAGGGCAAAGACGACGGGGACAAGGAACACCAGCGCAAGTATGTCGTCGAGGACGACGTCGCCTTCCAGCTCACGGACCACGAAGGCGAAAAGGCGGTCGATCCCCGCACCGGCCTGCCACCGACTCCGCCGGTCCTCGGTCAGTGATGGTCTGGTTCGCGGATCCGGAACGTTTCGCGGCCGATCAGCTCGCGGCCTTGGTGACCGAGGCGACAGGCGGAGACCTGCACACGGTTCTCGCGCCACAGGCGGTCTGGCTCGACGACGTCGAGCGGGCCAGGGCGAAGCGGGCACTGGAGGACTTAGCGGCTCAGTACGCTGGTGAACCGGTCAACGGCAATGAGCCGGCGTTCACCGACGTCGCCGAGTTGCTCACCCGGCCACCCGAGGCCCGGTTCGGCTGGTTCAGTGACCTGGTCAGCAGCACGCGCCTGCGGGTGCTCGTCGCGGGGTCACGCTGGTTTTCGCTGGTCGCGGTGGGCGAGGGTGACGACATCTTCGTGCGTACCTTCGACGAGGAGCGGCTCGCGGTCGCGCTCGCGAGCATCCTTCCCGCCGGCGCCGGCCGGGCGGGAAGGGCGCCGATCAGCGTGCTGGCGTCCGAGTACCGCGAGGCCGCTCACGACACCGCGGCGCTGCCGCGAGCGGAAGTCCGCCGCGCGCAACGATTCGCGGAGCTGGAGCCGTCGATGATCGCCGAACTGTACGTGGAGGCCCGAAGACCCGACGGCCACCACACGATCAGTGAACCGCTGCGCGTGTACGACACCGAGCAGGGCCGCTGGCTGTTCACCACTTCCCCCGAGTACGGCGACGAACGCCTGACGCTGGCCCCGGCGACCACCATGGACGTCGTCGCCGCACTCGACGCGCTCAGAAACAGCATGGACTGATCAGAGCAGGTTCTTCTGCACCTTCCCCATCGCATTGCGCGGCAAGGCTTCCAGCACTCGCACTTCACGCGGTCGCTTGTGGACGGACAGCGTTCCCGCGACGAAATCCGAAACAGCGGCACCATCACCCACGTCACCGACGACGTACGCGACGATGCGCTGCCCGAGGTCGTCGTCGGGAACGCCGACCACCGCTGCTTCGCGCACACCGGGGTGGGCCAGCAGCGCCTGTTCCACTTCCCCCGCGCCGATGCGGTAGCCGCCCGATTTGATCAGGTCGACCGATTCCCGGCCCACGATCCGGTGGAACCCGCCGGCATCGACGACGGCGATGTCGCCGGTGCGGAACCAGCCGTCCTCGGTGAACGACTCCGCGGTTTTGGCCGGTAGTCCCAGATATCCGTCGAAGAGCGTCGGACCCGTCACCTGAAGCTGTCCGAGGCTCTCACCGTCGTGCGGGACAGGGGCACCCCGGTCGTCGCGCAGTCGCGTTTGGACAGTGGACAACGGCGAGCCGACCCAGCCCGGCCGCCGCTCACCGTCGTACCGCGTGCTGAGGGTGATCAGCGTTTCGCTCATCCCGTAACGCTCGATCGGCGCGGCCCCGGTGAGCCCCGACAGCTTCTCGAAAACGGGAAGAGGGAGCGGCGCGCTCCCCGACACGAGCAATCGCGCGGAACCCAGCGCACGCGCGGCGGACGGCTCCGCGCACACGCGGGACCACACGGTCGGGACACCGAAGTACAGCGAGCCTCGCGCTTCCGCGTACGCCGCGGGCTTCGGCCGCACGGTGTGCCTGAGCGGCGAGCCGACGCGCAGCGCGCCGAGGACGCCCAGCACCAGCCCGTGGACGTGGAACAGCGGCAGACCGTGCACCAAGGTGTCTTCGGCGGTCCAAGCCCACATTTCGCTCAGCGCGTCCAGGCACGCGGCGATGGCCGCGCGCGAGAGCACGACGCCCTTCGGAGCGCCCGTCGTACCCGACGTGTAGACGATCAGCGCCGCGCTTTCGGCGTCAGGTTCCGGATAACTCGTCGCGGACCGCGCGGAGACGTCGATCGGCACGACCAGAAGTCCGACGTCCTCCGGAGCGTCGCCCAGCCAGAGCCGCACGCCGGAGTCGGTCAGGACGTGGCGTCGTTCGGCCGGTCCCGAGTCCGGCGGGACCGGGACGGCGGTTACGCCGGCGGTCAGGCAGCCCACGACGGCGACGATCGTCTCGAGGCTCGCGGTCGCGTTGACGGCGACCCGGTCGGCACCGGCGATCCGGTCCGCGACCGCGGCCGCGGCGGCACGCAGTTCGCCGAGCGACATCGAAGCGTCGCCGACCCTGACGAACGCGCCGTCGACGGGAGCGTCCGCCGACAACGCGGTCAACAGGGGCGACTGGTTGTGGTCCTTCACGGAATTTCCGTCCTCACTCGGGCAGCGGTTTGTTGCGGGTCTCGGGGACCAGCAGGAGCAGGAAAAGGCCGGCGACGAACACGACGGCGGTGGACGCCAGCGGCACGGCGAGCGACCCCAGCTGACGGATCGCGACGCCGAGCACGAACGTGCCGACCGCGGCGAACCAGCGGGAGATCGTGGTGGTGAAGGCGAACGCGGTGGCACGGAACAACGTCGGGTACTGCTCGGGCAACCATACGGTGAAGACCGCGAAGTTCGCCCCGCCGAGTCCGAGAATCGGCAGGAACACGAAGAGCAGCGGCAGATTTCCCAGCGGGTAGGCGATTCCGTAGGTGCCGATGATGCCGGCCACCATCAGCACGAAGAACAACGCGAGCGCGCCCCGGCGGCCGAGTTTGTCGGCGAGCCACGGCGTGCCGATGCAGCCGATGACCGTGAAGATCGCCGAGATCGCGGCCGCGAGGCTCGCCAGCTGAGACCCGTTGCTCACGCCGGTCTCCTTGGCGAGCGCGGTCACCGCTGTCGGCACATAGGTGGCCGTGGCCCACAGGCCGATCACACAGGCCCCGAGCAGCAGCAGATTGCCGATGGTCCGCCGCCGGTATCCGCTGCTCATGATGTTCCGCAGCGGAGCGAGCAAGGACGTGCGCCGGGCCGTTTCGGCTTGTGCCGCCCACTTTTCCGGCTCCTTCGTGTTCCGCCGGATGAACAGGACGAGCAGCGCGGGCACGATGCCGAGCAGGAACAGGCCACGCCAGCCGAGCTGCTGCCCGAACGCCAGGTAGATCACGGCCGTCAGCAACTGGCCGACGTAGTTGGCCGAATGCAGCACCCCGCCGAGCTTGACGCGGAGCCGCTCGGGCACGGCCTCGGCCACCAGCGTCGCGGCCATCGCCCATTCGCCACCGATCCCGACCGCGCACAGGAACCGGAACGCCATCCACGCCCAGACGTTCGTGGAGAACCCGGCCAGCGCGGTGAACACCGAGAAGAGCAGGATGCTGCCGATCATCGCCGGCCGCCGTCCGAAGCGGTCCGCGATCGGGCCCCAGATGAAGGAACAGCCCCAGCCCGCCAGGAACAGCGCGCCGCTGAGCTGGCCGTAGAAACCGATGTTCGCGACGTCCGGGGTGATGCCGGACGGGGGCAGCAGCTCGGTCAGCGTGGGCGCGAGCACCAGGCCGAACATCGCGAGCGTGAAGCCGTCCATCGCCCAGCCGCCGAAGGATCCCCAGAAAGCGTTGCGCTGGGCGCGATTCATCCGGGCGGGCGGGCCCGGATCGGCCGGGCGTCCGCCGGGGCTGTCGTCGGCGGATTCCTTGATCGTCGTCATGACCACCTCACTGTGGTCCACATTGCGGACCGATGCACTACTATGTGGACCGGTAGCGTATGAACCAGCTCACCGAAGGTCAAGGGGTGTCCGAGTTGAACAGCGTGCTCACGGCGTTACGGGTATTCGAGGCGGTCGCCGCGGCTCAGCCCGCGGGATTGAGCGAACTCGCGCGACGGCTCGAAGTCCCCAAGAGCACGGTGCAGCGATGCCTCAAGACACTCGCCGAGGCGGGCTGGGTCCGGCCCGCGCCCAGCGGCGACGGCCGGTGGGTGATCACCGGGAAGGCGTTCAGCATCGGCAGCGCGGTCAGCTCGGGGCCCCGGCTGCGCGAGATCGCACTGCCCGTCCTCAGCCGGCTGCAGGAGGACACCCGGGAGACCATCCACCTGACCGTCCCCGACGACAACGAGATGGTGCTGATCGAGCGGCTGGACAGCCCGCATCAGCTCCGCGCGTTTCTCCAGCTGGGTACGCGTCTGCCCCTGCACGCGGCCTCGAACGGCAAGGCGTACCTGGCTTCACTCGATGACGCCGCCGTCGAATCCTTCCTGCACAGCGAACTTCGTCAGGTCAACGACCACACCGTCACCGACCCCGGCGCCATCCGCCGGGAAGTCGCGGAGATCCGGCAGCGCGGCTACGCCGTCACCAACGAAGAACTCCACGAGGGCATCGCCGCGGTCGCCGTCGCGCTCAGGACGGCGGACGGCGAGACCTGCGGTTGTTTCAGCATTTCCGGCCCCACGACGAGGCTGACGCCCGATCTCTACGCGACGTATGGCGAGAAGGCCATCGCCGCCAAAGCGGAGATCGAGCGGTTCCTGTCCTTCTGAGGCGTCCTCAGCCCTTGACCAGCTCGGCCCATTCGCGCACGCGGTCAGTGTCCACTTCGGACGTCCAGCCGCCGGGACGCACCGCGCTGCCGACATGGAAGCCGCGCACCCCACCGGCTCGCAGCAAATGGACGTGCTGCGTCCGGAGGCCGCCGCCGACGAGCAACGCGGGGCCTTCGCGGCGGGTGAGCTGCTGGAGCACGGAAAGACCGAAGCTCACGCCGTTCGGGTGTCCGGCGGTGAGCACGGTGTCGCAGCCGAGATCGGCGAGCCACTCGTAGGCACGCAACGGATCGCGCGAGCTGTCGATCGCGCGGTGGAACGTCCACGGCAGACCGTCCAGCTCCTTCGCCAGGACCCGGCAGGCCTCGACGTCGATCTCGCTGTCCGAGTTCAGGAAGCCGAAGACGAACTCGCGCGCGCCGGCCTCGACGAGCCGGACGGCGTCGGCACGCAAACCGTCGAGATCGATGGCGGCGAAGGAACCGTTGTCGCGCAACATGACCCGTACGGGAAGGTCGGTGGCCCCGAGAACGTCACGGACCGTCGTCACCGACGGCGTGAGGCCGTCCTGCGCCATCTCCGTCACCAGTTCGAGGCGGTCCGCCCCGCCCGCCTGCGCACGCTCCGCGTCGTTCGCGTCGAGCGCGATCACTTCCAGCAGGCCGGTTTCCGAGCTCATGGGTCGTCCGTTCGTCTAAGCCGTAGGAGGAGTGTCGTCCCCTCGCGCGTGGCGCCCTCGCCGGAATCCGCCTTGAAGGCTCGACATCCGCTCGCGCACCGCTTCTGGGGAAAGCGAGAGTATCGGCTTCTGTGGCAGCGGTTTCTCCGGGGTTTGCCCGGACTCGGCCGTGGGCAGGATCGGCCAGGTGTCCTCCGCGCCGTCCTCCTGCTCGAGTTCGGCGGGCGTCGGCCATTCGTGCCCGGCGGCGGGTTCCGCATCGGGAGCGGGTCCGGGCTCCGGCGCGGGCGGCGGTGTTTCCGGGTCGTACGGCGGAAACTGCGGCTCAGTGGGCTCGTCGATCGAGACCTCGGCCGACGCGGGCGACAGTTCGGCGGGCCCCGGCGACGGCTCGGCGGCGGGTTCCGCGGACGTCAGCGCGTGCCGGGGTTCCGGCGTTTCCGGCCGCGGTGGCTCGGCGGCGGGCACAGGTTCGGCGACCGGCATCGGTTCCGCCGCCCGCGGCGGCTTCTCCGGCGCGCTCGCGGCGTCGAACCACTTCGAGAGGACGTCGCGGTAGGCGGGCATCCGTTCGGTCGGGACGTCGTGATCCAGCGGCGATTCCTCGTCGGCGGACGGCCACTCCGGCGTGGTCTCGACCACTGGCGCGCGGCGGGGCGGCCCCGGCTCGGGCGCCTGGCCGAACGGCACCTCCTCCTCTTCGGCCTCTTGCGGCGCCTCGGGTTCCGGCGGGGTCAGCGGAGCCAACGGCGCCAGCAGCTCGGGCACGGGTTCGGCGGGCGGCTCGATGACCGGTGGCGGCGGTTCCGGCAGCGGCGGTGCCTCGACGATCAGCGCGGCGGGCACGACCACCACCGCGACGATTCCCTTGTCCTCACCCGCTCGCAGCGACACGTCGATGTGGTGGCGCGCGGCCAGGGTCGCGACGACGAACAGCCCCATCCGGCGCGACACCTCGACGTCGACGTCCGGCGGTTCGGCGAGCCGGGCGTTGGTCCGGTCGATCTCCGCCTGCGGCATCCCGGCACCGCGGTCGGTGATCTCGATCCGCCAGTCGCCGGCAGCGGTCCGCGTGCTCGACACGGTCACCGTGGTGTTCTGCCCGGAGTAGCGGGTCGCGTTCTCCAGCAGCTCGGACACCACGTGCACGAGGTCGTTGACGGCCTCGCCGCGCACCGCGAGCTGGGGCGCCGCGCCGAGTTCGACGCGACGGTAGTCCTCCACTTCGGACAGCGCGGCGCCGATGATCTCGTCGCCGACCACCGGGCCGGCGTCGTCCCGCAGGAAGTCGGTGCCCGACAGGACCAGCAGGTTCTCGCTGTTGCGCCGCATCCGGGTGGCGAGGTGGTCGAGCTCGAAGAGCCCGGCGAGCGTGGTCGGGTCCTCCTCGCGCGCTTCCATCCTGTCCAAAACGGACAGTTGCCGTTCGACGAGGTCCTGGCTGCGCTGCGACAGGTTCACGAACATCGCGTTGACGTTCTCGCGCAGCAGCGCCTGCTCCCCCGCGAGCCGGACGGCCTCGCCGTGCACGGCGTCGAACGCCCGCGCCACCTGGCCGACCTCCTCGCGGGTGAACACCGGCACCGGCGCCACCGCCAGCCGGTGCCGCAGGTTCTCCGGCGCGGGTTCGGGATCGGTGAGCAGTCCTTGGACCGCCGCGGGCAGCCGGTGTTCGGCGACCTCCAGCGCGGTGCGGCGCAGGATCCGCAGTGGCCGCAACAGCGAACGCGCGATGACCACCGAAAGCACCCCGGCGACGATCAGGACGCCGAGCACGATGCCGCCGTCCCAGATCGCCGCCGTCCTGGCCTGCGCGGCGAGCGCGTCGGTGCGCTGCTGCAACTGGACCAGCAGCGACTGCTGCACCCGGAACGCCAGGTTGACCGTGTGCGTGGCCGAGGCGTCCCACTGGTCCGGGTCGAGCCCGCCCAGCCCCTGACCGTTCGCGGCGCGGGTGATGACCGATTCGACCATGTTGTTGCCGATGTCGACGACCAGGCCGATCACGGTGTCGTCGTACATCCGCTGTTGCTCCGGCGTCGCGAACGTGCGGTAGTCGGAGCGCGCGGCGGCGAGTTCCGCCTCGGCGCCCAGCAACGCGCGGGTGCGTTCGCGGTCGAGGTTGCCCGCCGCGAGCGCTTCGGCCATGACCGCCCGCTTGACCGACATCTGGTCCTTGATCCGCGCCAGCGCGTTGCCGGCGAGCCGCAGCTTGCCGAGTTCGGGATCGGAGACGTCCGCGGCGGCCGCGTCGCTGATGTCGAGGAGCCCGGAGACGACTCCGCTGTACGAGCGCAGCACGGCGTCCGCCGGATACGCGGAGTGTTCGGCCGAGTACCGGATGCCGCCGAGCACGCGAAGCCGGTCGGACATCTCCTGCAGGCTGCCCGCGGCCGAGCGGCTGAGCCGGGGCTTGCTGTCGGCCAGCGTCCGTTCGAAGGTCCCGATCGCCTGATCGACGCGCTGCCGCTGGGCGGCGAGATCGGCCGTGTTCCCCGGCCGGTTGGACGCGACGTAACGGACCGTCAGATCGCGTTCCCGTTGCAACTGCTGCACGACGTCGGCGACGGTGTTGTCGACGCCGCCCCGCGTGGCGAACTCGGCGAGCTGGGTGGCGTCACGAAGATCACTGTTGATACGCAGGCCGACGAGTGTGACCACCGCCACTCCTGGCAGGAACAGGAGGACGAGCAGTTTGGTGGGCAGCCGCCAGTTCCGCAGTCGCCAGCCGCCCCCGGCCTGCGCCACCTGGGCATGCGGATCCGCCGCGTCGCCGCCCTTGCGGGGACGCTGGTCGCGACGGGTCACCTGGCTTCCTTTTCCACCACGGGACCTCACCCGTGGCCGACATCGAGAGACGACTGCTCGAACTTACTGGACAGTAGATCGTTCCGAGAAAGTCCGAAAGCCGCTCTGGTGGGCTACGGCCCCGTCCGCGATCGTATGGGTGACAGACCCTAAGCTCCAGCACTCCGGGCAGATTCTCTCGGTAGGTGAGAGTGGATGATCATGCGCAGAATGGCTCTTTCGCTGGTGGCGGTACTGGCGACGGCCGGCTGCGGCGTGTTCGGCTCCACCGGCACGAACAGCCCGGCACCGCTGGAACGGACCACGCTGCGGGTCGGCGTCGGCAGCGCGATCGACACCGCGCCGCTGCGGATCGCCGTCGCGGACGGGAAGTTCGGTCAGGCCGGGCTGCACGTCGAACTCGTCGACGTCGGCGCGGACGACGCGTTGCCGAAGCTGTCCTCCGGCGAGCTCGACGTCGCGTTCGCCAGTGACGTCTCGGTGTTCCGCGCCGCCGCCGGTGGCGCTTCGCTGCAATTGCAGGGCGAGGCCTATACCTCCGGTCCCACCACGATGGCACTGGTCACGCTGCCCGATTCCGACTACACCGTGCCGACCGCGAAGAAGTCGCCGAAGATCGCGGTGAACATGCTCGACGACGTCGGTGCCCTGATCGCGAAATCGGTGCTGGGCACCGCGGGCGCCGACGTCGCCAAGGTGCAGCTCAAGCAGATCCCGTTCGACCAGATGCCGCAGGCCTTGCAGGCCGGCAACGTCGACGCGGCCTGGATGGTGGAGCCCTACATCACCCGCGCGGAGAAGGAACTCGGCGCGCACATCCTCGCCGACGGCGACCGCGGCGCGACCCTCGCGTTCCCGATGTCGGCGTACGCGTCCTCGGGAATCTTCGCGCAGACGAACCCTCGTACGCTCGCGACGTTCCGCAAGGTACTCGGCCAGGCGCAGGCCGACGCGTCCGATCCCGCCCACGTCCGCGAAGCACTGCCGCGGTTTTCCACCATCGACCCGACCACGGCCGCGCTCATCTCGCTCGGCAGCTATCCGGTGGCGCTCAACGGCATCCGGCTGCAGCGCGTCGCCGATCTGCTGCACAACTCGGGCGCGCTCGCGAACCGCCTGGACGTCCAGGCGTTGTTGCCTCGCCAAGACGGCTAGATGTTCTGGCCCGCTGGGCGCAGGCAGACGGTGCGGGCGGGCGGGCCCGCGTAGACGAGGGCGTCTTCCTCGGCGTCGCAACTGCTCTCGGTGCCGGAGCCGAAATGCACGGTCGCGCGGGCCTTCGCGGCCGGGTCGGTGCAGCTGACCTTGCTGATGTGCACGTCGTCGTCGAGTTCGCTCAGGCATTCGCCGGAGGACACGTTGAGCGCCAGGCACAACGTCTTCGAAGCGCTCTTGCTCCGGGACGCGCCGTAGATCTGGAACCGCAGGTAGTCCCCGCCGCGGCAGGTGGACGCCCCGTTGACGACGTTGTCGACCTTGTACGTCGCGCGCTGCTCCGAGCAGGCGACACCATGATAGGCCTGCTGCCCGCGGGACTCGTCGGTCAGGTAGACGCAGCTGCCCGCGACCGGCGACGAGGACAGCCTGGCCAGCGCCGCGACGCCGAACGCGGCACCCGACCCGATGCCGAGCGCGACGACAAGGCCCACGCCGATCAGGACCTTCGTCCGCGTGCTGGTCGCCCGGGGCACCTGGGCCGCCATGGGCGCGGTTCCAGGCACGGCCGGGTACTCCGGTGGCTGGAACGGATTGTCGTCGGGCGTCGGTGTCGTCAACGGTCTCCCTCCCTGTGCGCTCATCCTCCCACCAGCGGGCCACTGGCGGGAGCGCGGCTCATGGAACGTATAAAGGGTGGTGTGACTGATGGCCCATTGATCGTCCAGTCCGACAAGACCGTGCTGCTCGAAGTCGACCACGCGATGGCCGACGACGCGCGGATCGCCATCGCGCCCTTCGCCGAGCTCGAACGGGCGCCCGAACACGTGCACACCTACCGGATCACGCCGCTCGCGCTGTGGAACGCCCGCGCGGCGGGCCACGACGCCGAACAGGTCGTCGACGCGCTGACGACGTATTCGCGCTTCCCGGTGCCCCAGCCGCTGCTCATCGACATCGTCGACACGATGGGCCGCTTCGGGCGGCTGCAGATCGCCAACCACCCCGCGCACGGGCTGGTGATGACGACCACCGACCGCGCGGTGCTCGAGGAAGTCGCGCGGAACAAGAAGATCAGCCCGATGCTGGGCGCGCGGATCGACCAGGACACCGTCGTCGTGCACCCGTCCGAACGCGGACGGCTCAAGCAGATGCTGCTCAAGGTCGGCTGGCCCGCCGAAGACGTCGCGGGCTACGTCGACGGCGAGGCGCATCCGATCGCGCTCGACGAAACCGGCTGGGAACTGCGTGACTACCAGCGCCGGGCGGCGGAGGCGTTCTGGGCGGGCGGCTCCGGTGTCGTCGTGCTGCCGTGTGGCGCGGGGAAGACGCTGGTCGGCGCGGCCGCGATGGCGAAGGCGCAGGCGACGACGCTGATCCTGGTGACCAACACGGTCGCCGGACGGCAGTGGAAACGGGAGCTGGTCGCGCGGACGTCGCTGACCGAGGACGAGATCGGCGAGTACTCCGGGGAGAAGAAGGAGATCCGGCCGGTCACGATCGCGACGTACCAGGTGATCACGCGCAAGACCAAGGGCGAGTACAAGCACCTGGAGCTGTTCGATTCGCGGGACTGGGGCCTCGTGGTCTACGACGAGGTGCACCTGCTGCCCGCGCCGGTGTTCCGGATGACGGCGGACCTGCAGTCGCGGCGACGGCTGGGGCTGACGGCGACACTGGTGCGCGAGGACGGTCGCGAGGGTGACGTCTTCTCGTTGATCGGGCCGAAGCGGTACGACGTCCCATGGCGCGACATCGAGGCGCAGGGCTGGATCGCGCCCGCCGAATGCACCGAGGTGCGCGTGACGCTCACGGACGCCGAGCGTTTGGCTTACGCCACCGCGGAAACCGAGGAACGCTACAAGCTCGCCGCCACGGCCGGTACGAAGACGCCGGTGATCAAGTCCATTGTGGACCGTCATGCCGGCGAGCCGACACTGGTGATCGGGGCGTACCTGGACCAGCTGGAGATGCTGGGCGACGAACTCGACGCGCCGGTGATCCAGGGCGCCACGAAGAACCGCGAGCGCGAGGAGCTTTTCGACGCCTTCCGCCGCGGGGAGCTGCGTACTCTGGTGGTGTCGAAGGTCGCGAACTTCTCGATCGACCTGCCCGAGGCGTCGGTGGCGATCCAGATCTCGGGGACCTTCGGATCGCGCCAGGAGGAAGCGCAGCGGCTGGGCCGGTTGCTGCGTCCCAAGGGCGACGGACGGCAGGCGCATTTCTATTCCGTGGTCGCGCGGGACACCGTCGATACGGAGTACGCGGCGCATCGGCAGCGTTTCCTGGCGGAGCAGGGGTACGCGTATCGGATCGTGGACGCGGACGATCTGCTCCGGCCGCTGTAGCGGTTCTCGTTCTTCGTCGTTCCGTGAAGGCCTCCTTCACAGCGTTGAGCGCTGTGAAGG
>NZ_JBHYIQ010000028.1:0-555 GCF_042739895.1 Amycolatopsis sp. NPDC059021 | reverse complement strand
ACGATCGCCCGCGCGGGTGGGGGGTCCCTCTTTGTCGCGCTTGGCTGTGCCGCCCCCAATCCGTGGTGGCGCGGCTGTGAAGGAGGCCTTCACGGCTTTGGGCTGTCTCTGGGGTGGGGTCGGCGTGCCGAGGGACGCCCTGGGTGCGTTGGGTGCGACGAGGGCGTCCCTCGGTGCGGTGAGCGCACCGAAGGCGTCCCTCGGCACCCCGCGGCCGCCAGCTTCGACCGGCAGCGCCCGTTGAGCGTCCCGAACGGCGCTTTCGCGACATCGCCGGGGCGCGCCACGGGCTTCGCAGGGTAAAGACGCCCTGAAGGACCCCTTCCGGCCTCGGTGGGCAGGCCAGGTGTGACGGACGCTTTCAGTGCGTTGGCCGCGCTGAAGGACGCCTTCAGCACCCCGGCCTCCGGAGCCCGCCTCCACCTCCGTCGAGACGTTCTGAACGAGGCGTTCGAGACCGCCCGCGACGCAGCCGGACCAGCCCGCCACGGCGCCCACACCCGCGCTCGATGGTCCGTGGGGGCCTCCCTGAGGGACCCAGGGTCGCTCAGGGAG